>NZ_CAUI01000014.1 GCF_000350165.1 Halanaerobium saccharolyticum subsp. saccharolyticum DSM 6643 | reverse complement strand
TTTCTCGTGTCTCGTGATACTCTGGATAATTCTCTGACTTCTTTTACCTTACGTCTACAGGACTATTACCTCCTACGGTTGAACTTCCCAGTTCATTCGACTCGGTAAAAAATTTAAGTCAGCCAAAAGCTGTAGCTTTTAGACAGTCTATCCTACACCCACTTAAAGCAACGTCTACAGACTTACACTTTAAGTGTTTGGACTCTTCCCCTTTCGCTCGCCGCTACTAAGGGAATCTCGTTTTGATTTCTTTTCCTCAGGGTACTAAGATGTTTCAGTTCTCCTGCTTGTTCTTACATGGCTACTTATTTCACCACATAATACCAGTGCTCCACACTGGTGGGTTGCCCCATTCGGATATCCGCGGATCTACGCTTATTTAGCAGCTCCCCACGGCTTTTCGCAGCCGGTCGCGTCCTTCTTCAACTCTGAATGCCAAGGCATCCACCATAAGCTCTTTCTAGCTTAATCAATTTATTTCCTATATGCATTTTTCAATGTACAGTTTTATATACTTATTTATATACTTAGTAATAATTAAAGAGTTTTTGGTGGAGGTAAGCGGATTCGAACCGCTGACCTCCTGCTTGCAAGGCAGGCGCTCTCCCAGCTGAGCTATACCCCCATATATACCAGTTGCTATTCATGCGTATGTTAAAAGAATAGAAAATGGTGGGCCTAAGTAGATTTGAACTACTGACCTCACGCTTATCAGGCGTGCGCTCTGACCAACTGAGCTATAGGCCCATTTTCTTTTTAAATAAATATAAATCCCATCGTTATCAGGATTTATTTTATTTTCATATTATTTTATTAAGTATTATAGAAGATTTCCTTCGGCTTTAACAGCCGAACTAAACCTTCAAAATTAAACAGCAAGCTCACGTTCTCTCCTTAGAAAGGAGGTGATCCAGCCGCACCTTCCGGTACGGCTACCTTGTTACGACTTCACCCCTCTTACCGGACACACCTTTGGCATCCGCAGATGACTTCTGGTGCATCCAACTCGATTGGTGTGACGGGCGGTGTGTACAAGGCCCGGGAACGTATTCACCGCAGTATGCTGACCTGCGATTACTA
>NZ_CAUI01000013.1 GCF_000350165.1 Halanaerobium saccharolyticum subsp. saccharolyticum DSM 6643 | reverse complement strand
TTTTAGTTTCTTTCTGATCTTTTCTCCATCTTTAGCTGTATTAACAACTATTGCTCCTTCTTCTTTCAAACCTGCTGTAACATCAACACTTTCTAAAAGTGTCTCATCTACTACTACAACATAATCTGGTTTGTAGATATTGGAGTGTACTCTTATTTTGTCATCGCTTATTCTGTTGTATGCTGTGATTGGAGCTCCCATTCTTTCTGGTCCGTATTCTGGGAAGCCCTGTACATATTTGCCGGTAGAAAATGCTGCATCAGCTAAAAGCAGGGAAGCTGTTTTTGCTCCCTGGCCTCCTCTACCATGCCATCTAATCTGCATCATATCTCTTACACTTCCTTTCTGGGGTTGTTTAAAATTTATCCTTCGCCTATATTATAATGCATATTCTATGCCGAAACTCAAATTAATTTAATTTTTTTTTATTTTTTTTCGTTTTTAGTCTATTGTTAGACTTATTTTACTATTTTAGATAATAATTAGATATAACTAAGCTTATTTTAAGATATTTTTTTATCTTCGCTATAAAATTAGCGATATTTATTACAACTAAGTAAAGAATAGTTTACATCTATCTAAGGTAAAGAAAAAAGGAGTAAAGCATAGTTAATCATATCTTATTAAATAAAAAAACATCAAATTATGTCAACATAAATTGCCGCTGTTAAATTATTTTTACTCGTTCAAAATGTTAATTATTTATTTTTTTATACAATATAAATTCTTATCAAATTTTTTCAAATAAGCCTTTAAATCTCCAACAACACTCTGCCTGTCTTCCTGATTTATCAATACTCTTTCGAAAAAATCAGCTACCTGATTCATGTCTTTTTCTTTCAGGCCTCTCCGGGTTATTTCCGCTGTTCCAATTCTAATTTCACGATCTGGTCCTCCAAAGTCATCAGAAGTAAGAATCCCGCTTTTCTCCAGCTTTCTCGCTGTCTTATAGCTTCCACCAAATTCGCTAACATCCATTAAGACTAAATGACTTTCGGTAAAACCTTCTTCTTTAGCAAGTACTTTAAAACCTTTTTTATCAAGGTTTTTAGCAAGTGATTTAGAATTTTTTATTATTTGTTTACCATACTTCTCACCATATTTTTTCATCTCTAAAATGGCTGCAGCTAGAGCAGGCAATCTATTAATATGATGACTGGTGACAAGACTTGGCATAACTTCATTAACTTTAAGCATTATATCTTTTGAATTAGAAAGAATAATTCCTCCCTGAGGTCCTGGGAAAGATTTATGAGTGCTGCAAAATACAGCGTCAGCTCCCTGTTCTAAGGGGTTTGGAAAAACTCCGCCAGCAATTAAACCACTAATATGAGAAGAATCGTGAATTAAATATGCCCCAACTTTTTTTGCTGCTTCAGCAATCTCTTCCACAGCCTCTGGAAATAACATGCCAGAGCTTCCGAGAATAATTAACTTAGGGGATTTTTCTTCTATTTCTTTAATAAATCTTTTAGTGTCTATAGTTTGGTTTTTCTTATACGGTATAGCTTCGACATTAAAGACTCTATCAAAATGTTCTACTGTATCTGCCATTGGTTCAATCAAACCATGACCCCAGTTTTCTAATACAACTTCCATAATTAAATCATCAGGATCAGTTAAAGCTAAAACTGTTGCAACTCCTGCTATGTGACCTCCAATTGGTCTTAAATCACAATATTTAGCTTTAAAAATATCTTTAACCAGATTTTGAGTTTTAGTTTCAATTTCTTTTATGTATTTATTACCTGTATACTCTCGCTCTTCCCCTTCTAAACCCTCGTAACAACCGTATCTTCCAACTAAATCAGAATCAAGATATTTTCTAATAACAGGATTTATGTAGTTTTCTGAGGCAATTAAATTAAGGCAATTATCTCTATAGTCATTATGTTTAGCCATTAATTTATCAATTTCTTTTAAGGATTTAAAAATGTTAATCACCTTCTTTTTTAAAATAATAATTATATTTTATTTTACAGCGATAAGTGAAATTTCAACTGCTACACCTTTTGGTAAACTTCCGACTTCTACACAGGCTCTTGCTGGCTGTTCTTCGGTAAAATATTCTGCATAAACACTATTAACTGCAGCAAAATCATTGATATCATCAAGGAAGATCTCTGTTTTAACAACATCTTTAAAGCTACAATCGGCTGCTGCTAGAACGGCTTTAAGGTTTTTTAAAACTCTCTCTGCCTGCTCCTCAACTCCACCATCTATAATTTCTTGAGTTTCTGGATCGATAGCAATCTGTCCAGATAAATAAACTGTATTACCTGCCTTAACCGCCTGTGAATATGCACCTACTGCTGCTGGTGCCTGCTCTGTATGAATAATTTCTTTTGCCATTTTATATTCCTCCTATTTTTTAGTTATTAAGTCCAATTCAATTTTTATTAAAAATATTAATTTTAAGTCAAAAAATAGACTGCTGGTGTGGCGCCAGCAGTCTTTTATTTATAATGACAAAACTTTTTATTACATTTTGTTATAATTTTTTATTACAAAATGTAATAATTATAACACTTCATTTTTAAAATTTAAGTAGAAAATATCTGTTTTTATTAAATTTATGTTCAAATTATAATTTACTTCTCTCCACACTTAACTAAAAGCTGTTCCCAGCGGTGGTCTACTTCTGCCTGGATTTCTTCTATCATATCTCTTTTTTCTGCTTTTGTTACATGCTTGAAGCGTCCCTGTGCTTTTAGGAATTCTTCGATAGGCAGCTTTTTCTTTGGCTTGTAGTTTAATCTCCACTCACCGTTTTCTATCTCATACATTGGCCAGTAACATGTCTCTACTGCAAGTTTACAGAGTTCCATTAACTTTTCTGGTGGATATCTCCATCCTCTTGGACATGGTGCCATTACGTTTAAGAAGGTCGCTCCTTCTGTATAGATAGCTTTTTTTGCTTTTGTATGCAGATCTTTTAAGTTACCAATAAATGTTGTTTGAGCTACATATGGTAAGTTGTGATCTGCCATGATTGCTGTCATGTCTTTTCTGAATTCAGATTTTCCTCTTCCTTCTTTTCCTACTGGTGTTGTTGTTGTATCTGCATAGCGTGGTGTTGCTGATGATCTCTGGATTCCTGTATTCATATAGGCTCCATTATCATAACAAACATATGTCATATCATGGTTTCTTTCCATTGCTCCTGATAATGACTGGAATCCGATATCATATGTTCCTCCATCTCCACCAAAGGCTATGAACTTATAATTTGTATCTTTATCTATTTTTCCCTGCTTTTTTAGGGATTTATAGGCTGCTTCTGCTCCACTTGTTGTAGCTGCTACGTTTTCAAATGCATTATGAATAAATGAATCTCTCCAGGATGTATATGGATACATAAATGTTGATACTTCTAAACATCCTGTTGCACATCCTATTACTGCTTCATCATCTTCTTCTAATGCTCTCAGCACTGTTCTTACTGCTACTGGGGCTCCAC
>NZ_CAUI01000012.1 GCF_000350165.1 Halanaerobium saccharolyticum subsp. saccharolyticum DSM 6643 | reverse complement strand
CCAATATCTACAAACCAGATTATGTTGTAGTAGTAGATGAGACACTTTTGGAAAGTGTTGATGTTACAGCAGGTTTGAAAGAAGAAGGAGCAATAGTTGTTAATACAGCTAAAGATGGTGAAAAGATCAGAAAGAAACTAAAAGGGTATGAGGGAGAACTATTTACTGTAGATGTCAGAGAAATTTCAATGGCTACAATTGGTAGATATTTTCCTAATACACCAATGCTTTCAGCTTTAGTAAAAGTTGCAGGAATCATGGAAGAAGAAGATTTTGTAACTGAAATGGAAAAGCTGTTTAAGAAAAAGTTTGCTTCTAAACCAGAGGTAATCGATGGTAACGTAGAAGCAGTAAAAAAAGCTTTAAAAGAGGTGAACGCACATGGCTAAAGAAATGAATGAAACAATGACCTGGAAAGAGCTTACAGCTGGAGGAACAATTCATACTTCAGGTAACGCAGAAAACTTTAACACAGGTGACTGGAGAGTAAACAAGCCAATTTTTAAAGAAGATAAATGTATACAGTGTCTGCTTTGTGCACCGGTATGTCCTGACACATCAATTCCAGTAAAAGACGGAAAAAGACTGGAATTTGACTATGATCACTGTAAAGGATGCGCAATTTGTGCAGAAGTATGTCCGGTAGATGCAATAGAAATGATTCCAGAAGGACAAGATGAATAAGGAGGGAGAGATCAAATGAGTATTAGAGAAAAACTATCAGGAAATGAAGCAGCAGCAACAGCATTACGCCAGATGAATCCAGATGTAATGGCTGCCTTTCCAATAACACCATCAACAGAAATACCACAGTATTTTTCAAAATATGTATCAGATGGACGTGTAGATACAGAATTTGTACCAGTAGAATCAGAACACAGTGCAATGTCAGCCTGTATTGGTTCCCAGGCTGCAGGAGCAAGAACAGTAACAGCAACATCAGCAAACGGACTTGCTTTAATGGTCGAGGAATTATATATAGCATCATCATCAAGACTTCCAATCATCTTATCAGTAGTAAATAGAGCTTTATCAGGCCCGATCAACATCAATGCAGACCACAGTGACTCAATGGGAGCAAGAGATGCAGGCTGGATCCAGCTTTATTCAGAAGATAATCAGGAAGCATATGATAATTTAATTCAGGCAGCAAGAATTGGAGAGCACAAAGATGTGCAGCTTCCAGTAATGGTCTGTCAGGATGGATTTATCACAAGTCATGCTATAGAAAATATACAGCTTGAAGAAGATGAAGATGTAAAAGAATTTGTAGGAACCTACAATGCAGATGAACACTTAATCAACAAAGAGAATGCAATAGCTATTGGTCCTTATGATACAGCAGATTACTATATGGAACATAAGTATCAGCAGAACAGAGCTATGGAAAATGCTAAGAAAGTAATAGAAGAAGTAGCTGCAGAATACAAAGAAATGACAGGAAGAGAATATGGATTCTTTGAAACATATGAGTTAGAAGATGCTGATTATGCATTAGTTTTAATTAACTCAGCAGCAGGAACAGCCAAAGAAACAATAGATAAGATGAGAGCTGAAGGAAAGAAAGTAGGTCTCTTAAAGATAAGAGTATTCCGTCCATTTAATAGAGATAGATTGGTAGAACTATTAAAGGATGTAAAATATGTTGCAGCAATGGATAGATCAGAAACCTTCTCAACATCAGGAGGCCCTGTATATCACGAAACAGCAGCAGCACTATATCCAGAAACTACAAAACCAGAAATCATAAGCTACATGTATGGACTCGGAGGAAGAGATGTAACAATAGAGTCAATAGAGAGTGTATTTAATGATCTAATGGAAATAGAAGAAACAGGAGAAGTAGGAGAAAGATACCGTTACTTAAGCTTAAGAGAATAATAAATATCAGGAGGTGAAAGGCAAATGACAACAGAAATGAAATATGAATTCAAAGAAGAATTAAATAAAAAAGAAAGATTTACAGGTGGACATAGAATGTGTGCAGGTTGTGGAGCCCCAGTAGCAGTAAGAACAGTGCTGAGAGCATTAGAAGAAGATGATGAAGCAGTAATAGGATGTGCAACAGGATGTTTAGAAGTATCAACATTTATGTATCCATATACATCCTGGAGAGATTCATTTATTCATAATGCATTTGAAAACGTAGCAGCTACAACAAGTGGAGCAGAAGCAGCCTATAAATCCCTAAAAAAGCAGGGAAAAATAGATAAAGATACAAATTATAAGTTCATAGCCTTTGGTGGAGATGGAGGAACATATGATATCGGATTCCAGTCATTATCAGGAGCAATGGAAAGAAACCATGATATGACATATGTTTGTTATGATAATGGAGCCTATATGAAT
>NZ_CAUI01000011.1 GCF_000350165.1 Halanaerobium saccharolyticum subsp. saccharolyticum DSM 6643 | reverse complement strand
GCAACTTTACCATCTTCAAGTTTTAATATTGTTGGTATTTCTTCAATATCATATCGACCAGAAATAAGTCTATTTTTATAAGTATCAATCTTTAAGAACTTATAGCCCTTGTCTTCAAGTTCCATATTTTCTAATTGACTCACCAGATCCATGCTTTCTTGATCGGTAACACTCCAGAAAGCTACTAAAGCTGGTTTATCAGCCTCAACAACATGATTCTGCCAGTATTCTTCTTCTTCAATATAGCCCTGAGCCATTACAGCTGCAGTCGCTCCATCACCAGCTGCTGTTATTACCTGACGTACAACTTTATTTCTCACATCACCAACTGCATAAACTCCCGGTTGGTTTGTTTCCATCTGTTTTGTTGTTTCAACATAACCATGCTCTGTTAAATCAACAACACCTTCTAAAAAGTCAGTGCTGGGAACTCTTCCTACAAAAAGAAGACGCCTGAACAGTCAAGCTCAGATTTTTCACCATTTTTAATATTTTTAACAACAGCCTTTTCTACCAGTCCATCCCCCTTGATTTCTTCTAGAACAGAATTCCAGACAAAATCAATTTTTTCATTTTCCATTGCTTTTTCCTGCAGAATCTTTTCAGCATCCATTACCCCTTCATCATGAATGACTATCATTGTAATCTTGTTGACAAATTTACTCAGATAAATTGATTCTTCAACAGCTGAGTTTCCATTACCAACTACAACTATATCTAAATCTGTAAAAAGATCTGCATCACAGGTTGCACAGTAAGATACTCCCTTACCTTTAAATTCTTCTTCACCTTTAATTCCCAGTTTTCTAGGTTCAGCACCTGTAGCAATTACAACACTTTTAGCCCTATACTCTTCGCCCTTTTTACATTTTACTACTTTTTCGAAACCATTAACTTCTAGAGATTTAACTTCCCCTCGCTTAAATTCAGTACCAAATTTTTCGGCATGACTTATGCTTATTCCTGCTTTTGATATACAGTACTTCCCCTCTATTTGGAGATGAAGTATAAGAAGATGTTGAAGCAATGTTTACAATTTTAGCTTCAATATTTAAATC
>NZ_CAUI01000010.1 GCF_000350165.1 Halanaerobium saccharolyticum subsp. saccharolyticum DSM 6643 | reverse complement strand
GTTCTTGCTCCTGCAGCCTGGGAACCAATACAGGCTGACATTGCACTGTGTTCTGATTCTACTGGTACAAATTCTGTATCTACACGTCCATCTGATACATATTTTGAAAAATACTGTGGTATTTCTGTTGATGGTGTTATTGGAAAGGCAGCCATTACATCTGGATTCATCTGGCGTAATGCTGTTGCTGCTGCTTCATTTCCTGATAGTTTTTCTCTAATACTCATTTGATCTCTCCCTCCTTATTCATCTTGTCCTTCTGGAATCATTTCTATTGCATCTACCGGACATACTTCTGCACAAATTGCGCATCCTTTACAGTGATCATAGTCAAATTCCAGTCTTTTTCCGTCTTTTACTGGAATTGATGTGTCAGGACATACCGGTGCACAAAGCAGACACTGTATACATTTATCTTCTTTAAAAATTGGCTTGTTTACTCTCCAGTCACCTGTGTTAAAATTTTCTGCGTTACCTGAAGTATGAATTGTTCCTCCAGCTGTAAGCTCTTTCCAGGTCATTGTTTCATTCATTTCTTTAGCCATGTGCGTTCACCTCTTTTAAAGCTTTTTTTACTGCTTCTACGTTACCATCGATTACCTCTGGTTTAGAAGCAAACTTTTTCTTAAACAGCTTTTCCATTTCAGTTACAAAATCTTCTTCTTCCATGATTCCTGCAACTTTTACTAAAGCTGAAAGCATTGGTGTATTAGGAAAATATCTACCAATTGTAGCCATTGAAATTTCTCTGGCATCTACAGTAAATAGTTCTCCCTCATACCCTTTTAGTTTCTTTCTGATCTTTTCTCCATCTTTAGCTGTATTAACAACTATTGCTCCTTCTTCTTTCAAACCTGCTGTAACATCAACACTTTCTAAAAGTGTCTCATCTACTACTACAACATAATCTGGTTTGTAGATATTGGAGTGTACTCTTATTTTGTCATCGCTTATTCTGTTGTATGCTGTGATTGGAGCTCCCATTCTTTCTGGTCCGTATTCTGGGAAGCCCTGTACATATTTGCCGGTAGAAAATGCTGCATCAGCTAAAAGCAGGGAAGCTGTTTTAGCTCCCTGCCCTCCTCTACCATGCCATCTAATCTGCATCATAATATTACACTTCCTTTCTGAAGTTAATTATTGTTGAATTGCTTCTACATCTTTTAATAACTGGTCTAAGATTTTACCAGCATCTTCACCGTATTGTTCTACATAGAAATCTCTAACAGGTTGACTAGCTTCTTTAAAAGCTGATCTTTGTTCTTCTGTTAATTCAACTATTTCCATATCACTGTTTTCTTTTATAGATTCTAAACGTGTATTATTAAGATCTTTTTGAGCACCTAAAATATAATCATTTGCTGCATCTGCTGCTTCTTGAACCTTAGCTCTTCTTTCATCTGATAGTGAATCCCAGAACATATCATTAGCTACAAATGTTCCAACAAAAATTGCCTGATTAGAAAGCATCATATAGTCCTGAACTTCATAAAACTTCATTTCTTCAATAGCAAAGATTGGGTTAACCTGACCATCGATCATGTTTAACTGCAGACTACTGTAAACTTCCATGTATGGAATAGGTGTTGGATCTGCTCCATAAGCCTTATAACTTTCGGAAATTACAGGAGAAGCCATTGTTCTAATTTTAAAGCCGTCAAAATCTTCTGGACTTGTGATTGCTTTATTACCTGTCCACATCTGATAACCCTCAGGGAACCAGCCTAAAACCTTCATGTTTGCATCTAAATATTTCTGGTTAAGCATATCCATTGCTTCACTGTCATTTACTAATTCATGTGCTTTGTCCATATCAGCTGGAAGTAAAAAATGAAGTGAGAATAAGTTAGTTTCGGGAACTAATGTACCTACAGAACCAGGGTTGTTGATACCTAACTGAATTGCACCATTCTGAAGTAATTCTACCTGGTTAGCACCATCACCTAACTGACCAACTGGATAAACTTTAACATTTACTGCACCATCAGTAAGTTCTTCAATTTCTTCTTTAAACTTCTGAGCATAGCGATCCTGCACACTACCCTGAACTTCCTCATGGGCAAAAGTCCATTCTACTACTTCTTGTTCCTGAGCATCTGCTGCTTCATTACCGCCATCAGCTGTATCACCGTCTGATCCACACCCTGCAAGTACAAAAACTAAACTTAAAACTAAAAATGCTGTTAATAATTTTTTTAACATTTGAACATCTCCTTTTTTTAATTAAAATTATGTTATTTTCTAAACTTTAAACTAAATTTTAAAGATATACTAAGTCCCTAAAGAATAAGGCTAAACTTGGGAAAAGAACCATTAGTATTGAAGCCGAAACAAACAACAACATGTAAGGCCAGACACCTTTAACAACTGTAATAAAATCTTCATCAAAAACAGCCGAGGCGGTAAAGATATTACATCCAAATGGAGGTGTAATAGCACCAATTCCTGCCTGCATTGTAGCAATTAAACCTAAGTGAATTGGATCAACACCAGCTTTCATAGCTACTGGATAGAAAATTGGAGTTAAAATAAGTATTACCGGAATTGAATCTACAAACATACAAGAAATAAAGAAGAAAATACTAATTGCAAACAAGACATATGTTGCTGAAGGATCTGCACCTAAAACACCAGATGTCAGCATCTGTGGGATTTGAGCAAAAGTAATTACCCAGGAAAATGCTTGACCTCCTGCTACAAGAATAAACACTGTTGCAGTTACAACACCTGTAGAAAGTGCAATATCAGGTATTTCTTTAAATTTAACTGATTTAAAAATAAACAACTCTATCAGCAAAGCATATAAAACGGAAACTGCAGCTGCTTCTGTAGGGCTGAAAACACCTGTATAAAAACCACCTAAAACAATTACCGGGAAGCCTAAAGGCCAAATTGCTTGTTTCATGGACTCAAGTCTTTCACCCCAGGTAGCTTTTTTTGTAGTAGGTATTTTTTTAACTTTAGCATAAATATAGTCAAAAGTTGCAAAAAGCAAAAATACGATAATTCCTGGTCCGATACCTGCAATAAATAATTCTCCAACTGAGGTACCTGTAACTACAGCATACATAATCATTGTAATACTTGGCGGAATCAATAAAGCTATGTTCGCTGAACTCATTAATAGAGCAAGTGTATGTGAAATATCATAACCCGCTTCAGACATTTTTTTGTGCATTGTTTTACCAACAGCCACTAAAGTTGCCTGTGTTGAACCTGAAATTGCACCAAAGAGTGTACAGGTAGCACCTGTTGTAATCGCTAAACCTCCACTCATATGGCCAACAAATTTATCAACCATATCCAATAATCTATCCGCTGTTTCACCACTGCTCATAATATCAGCTGCAAAGATAAACATTGGTACAGCAAGCAAGGTATATGGAGATACACCAGCTATCGTTTGCTGAGTTATTAACATTGGTTGTATCAAAGGGAATTCTCTGATTAATACAACAAGTGGAGCTATAATCATTGCAAACATTAATGGAAATCCTAAAAATAAAAATCCAAACATTAAACCTAGTAATAAAGCAACCATTTTCTCAACTCCTAACTTTTAATTTTAATTAACTACTTTTTCCGTTTCTTTTTCGATGTCAAATTCATTTTGTTCAACATCTATTTTCTCATCTATTTCTTCATTTAATTCACAACTAATATCAGCTTCAGTTAGTGTTCTTTCACTACCAATATAAATACTTTCTTTGTCTTTGATGTTCATTAAAATAGTCACCAGATACTGAACTGAAGCAAGAAAAAACCCTATAGGTACAAAGATGTATAAGATCCACATTGGAAACTGCAGTGAAGGAGTAATTCTTCCTGATCCCATAATTCTATTCACATATAAAGTTCCTAAATAACCCAACCACCAGAGTAAAACAGTTGAAACAGCTGATGTAAAATAGATATATGGTTTTTTAAACCTTCTCGGAATAGAGTCAATCAGAGCAGACATTGTAATATGTTTACCCATTCTTGCTGCATAACTAACTCCAAGAAATGTAACTGTCACAATTAAAATCTGTCCTATTTCTTCAGCAGCCTGAATACTACTGTTAAGAATAACTCTAGAAAATACATTGGCAACCAAAACAATTGACATTATAATTATTCCATAACTAATTATAAACTCTTCGAATTTTCTAATTTTTTTGTTTAAAGCAATTATTAAATTAACCATTTTATCACCTCTCATTTTTACTTAAATACTTATATTACGCTTAAGAACTTATCTGTTTAAATAGCTAAATACACTTTTAAGGTGCATTTCAACACCAAGTTTAAGAGAATCTTCGTCAATATCAAATTTAGGATGGTGATGAGGATAAGTGCAATCTTTTTCTTCATTTCCAGCACCCACAAAATAAAATGTTCCAGGGACTTTTGCAGTAAATTCAGCAAAATCTTCACCAGCCATACAAACATAATTTACTATGTTTTCTTTGCCAAAAACATCTTCAGCAGCCTTTTCTACAAGTTTAGTAGTTTTTTCATTATTAATTAAAGTACTATTGCTTGGAAAAAATTCTAACTCATAATCAGCACGATGAGCCTTACAAATATTGCTAACTATTCTTTCGAATCTTTTTTCTGGGCACTCTTCACTATCATCGCCACCTTCGTAAAGATAACGCATAGAACCCTTAACTTCAAGTTCTCCTGGAATTACATTTGGAGCTGTCCCACCATTAATTTGACCAAACATTATAAGTGTAGGCTTTAAAATATCAATCTCTCTAGTTTGAATCATCTGTACACTCTGGATTATATTAGCCAATGGTAAAAAAGGATCAACTGCTGTATGTGGATTACCACTGTGTCCACCCTGTCCTTTAACTTTTAATTCAAAATTCTCATGTGAACCCATAAAAGGACCGGAAGAAATACCAACTTTTCCAGATTCAATTGGTGACCAAAGATGAATGCCAAACACTGCATCGACATCTGGATCTTCTAATACTCCATCTTCAACCATATATTTTGCACCAGCGTCTTCTTCATTTGGTTGAAAAACAAATTTAATCGCACCTTTTATTTGATCTTTTTTGTTAGATAAAATTTTAGCAGCTATTAAAAGCATTGCTATATGTCCATCATGGGCGCAGGCATGCATTATACCTTCATTTTCTGAAGCAAAAGGAAGACCTGTATCTTCTGTAACTGGCAGAGCATCCATATCCGCCCTCAGCATAACAGTTTTTCCTTCTTTTTCACCTCTTAAAACTGCAACAACACCTGTCTGGGTAATTTTTTCTACTTCAAGACCTAAATCCTTTAAATATTTATATATTTTTTCTGAAGTTTTAAATTCTTTAAACCCCAGCTCTGGAATTTTATGAAATTCTCTTCTTAAATAAATTAATTCATCTTCATGTTCTAAAACTTCTTTATGTAGATCCATTATTATTCTGCCCCCTTCAAAAATATTTTGAATTTAAAGAAAATTAATATCAGCCACTCTGATAGGCGGCTGATATATAGTGTTTTACTTAATGAGTTCTTCCATTTTTGTTAATGAAGCGTCTAAATCTGCAATAATATCTTCTATGTTTTCTACACCTACTGAAAGTCTTACCTGCCCTTCATTAATTCCAACTGCTGCTCTTTCTTCAGGAGTCATATCAAAGTGACTCATTGAAGGTGAATGCTGGATTAATGAATCAACATTACCTAGACTTGTAGCTAAACTAATCATTTCTACACTATTCATTAGAGCTTTACCAGCATCAAATCCATCTTTAAGATCAAAGCTGATCATTCCACCAAAACCATTCATCTGTTTTTTAGCGAGCTCATGCTGTGGATGTTCAGGCAAACCTGGATAATATACTTTTTCTACTGCAGGATGCTCGTTTAAATACTCAGCCACTTTCATTCCGTTTTCACAATGTCTTTCCATTCTTAACTCTAGAGTTTTCATTCCCTGCATAACTAGCCACGCATCAAAGGGAGAAATAACTGCCCCTAAAGTTTGGAGGTGCGGCATTCTCACTTTTCTAATGAATTCCTCACTACCAACAATTACACCAGCTACAACATTACCATGACCACTTAGATATTTAGTAGCACTATGAATTACAACATCTGCTCCCAAATCTAGTGGGTTTTGAATATATGGAGAAGCGAAAGTACTATCTACTAAAACTTGTGCCCCATGCTCATGTGCAATGTTTGATATTTTCTCAATATCTGTAATTCTTAAAATTGGATTACAAGGTGTTTCCAGATAAACAATTTTAGTGTTTGGCTGCATTGCATCTCTAACAGCATCATAATCAGTTGTATCTACTAAAGTAAGTTCTACACCATATTCAGATAATATCTGATCCATAAATGTTATTGTACATCCATAAAGTACATCACTTGCTACAATATGGTCTCCACCTTTAACTAAAGTCATAATTGCTGTTGAAATAGCACCCAATCCAGAAGCTAAAGCAATACCTTCTTCTCCATTTTCTAATAAAGCAACCTTTTTACCTAACTCAGCTTCAGATGGACTGCGGAACCTTGTGTATGTATAGCCTAACTCCTGATCCTTATTTAATCTAATTGCCTCATCAACATCATCCAAAACATAAGTAGATGTTTGATAAATTGGACTATTATGTGCACCCGTTCTTGGGTCATGCTCCTGACCTAAGTGAATTGCCTTAGAACCAAACCCCATTTTTTTCTCATTCATTTTAATAATTCCTCCTATAAGTTAATTTAATTTATTTAGAAATTTAAACTTTCTGACAATAATTGTATACTATATACTGTCGACAATAAAAATATTCAAAAAAATTTGTTTTTTTAGTTCATTTTATACATTTCTATGTGTTCTACTAAAGCAGCTTTTGCATTTTTTGCATCGCCAGCCCTTAAATACTTTACTATACCTTTATGAGTTTCAGCTGTATTTTTTAAATCACCAGTCATTTCAGTATCAAATAGCATTGCCATTTGCAGCTGAAGATGAAGATCAAATAGAATTTCTAATCTTCTTGGACTATCTGCTTTTTCCCAAATATATTTATGAAATTTTATATCTTCACTATTGATTTTAATCTTTTTAGTATTAAAATCATCATCAGAATTTGCTATTTCTTCCATTAATTCAATTTTACTTTCCAGAAAATCAAAATCTTTTTCATTTAATTTATCATTATCTACTATCTTATCTATAATACAGCTTTCTAAAGAGAGTCTTATTTGATAAATTTCTTTAATATCTTTTTCTGTCAATTCTACAACATAAGTTCCTTTGCGAGGTATCTGTTTTACTAATCCCTGGCTGCTTAATTCCTTAATTCCTTCTCGGATTGGGGCTCTACTTATACCCAATTCATTTGCAACTTGGACTTCATTTATTTTTTCATTTGGTTTATATTCACCTGTTAATATTTTTTCAGTTAAATAATTAACAGCAACGTCCTTCAAACTTTCTGTTTGATAAGATGTTTGAGCAATCATAATGCACACCCCCCTCTTATCTTTTGTCGACTGTTTACATTATAGCATATTCACAATTATCATGCAATTAAAATATCAAATATTTTCAAAAAATTTGGGGACTTTTTATCTGCTCACAAATTTTATGCTGCTCTACTGATTTTATTTTTGAAGAGAAACCCAATTTTAAAATTGAGCTTCTCTCCATTATTAATTATTACTTTGTATATAATTTTTTAGGGAAATCGTAGAATTCTTCGCAACCATTTTCAGTAATTCTGATTGCTGAACTCATTTCAAATCCAATATCATCCTGCCAAATTATAGGAATTAAGTGGAAAGTCATGTTTTCTTTTAAAACTGTTTTATCTTTAGGTCTCATACTTGCAACTTGCTCTCCCCAATCTGGTGGATAGTTAAGACCAAAAGCATAACCCAGTCTAGATGCATCTACTAAGCCACCTTTAGCAATAGAATTTCTCCATTTTTCTTCTACAGCTTCACAAGTTACTCCAGGTTCTATGAAATCTAGAGTTTCATCCAAACCTTCAATAACTAGATCGGTGATTTCCTGCATTCTCTTAGGCGCTTCTCCTAAATAAACTGTACGAGCAATTGGAGCGTGATAACGATTATAACAACCAGAAAGTTCTAAAATAACTGGCTCATTTTCTTTATATCTTCTATCAGACCAGGTTAAGTGTGGTGCATCAATACCATCACCTGCTGGCATTAAAGGAACAATAGCTGGGTAGTCCCCACCAAATTCGTCAGTTCCACTGATTTGTGCATGAGAAATCTCTGCAGCTGCATCACATTCTCTGACACCTACATTTACAGCGTCAATACCTGTTTGCATAACTTTTTCTGCAATTTTACCTGCTCTCTTCATAAATTCAATCTCTTGTGCAGACTTAATTGCTCTTACTTTAGCTACTAAGAAAGTTGCATCCTTAAATCTAGCATTAGGTAAACTATCATTTAAAATCTGATATGTTTTATGAGTAAAATAGAACTGATCCATTTCAACACCAAAAATCTTATCTTCCCAACCCTTATCTTTAATAACATCTACTACAAAATCAATTGGATGCTTGCCAACAGGGGAATGAACATAATCATCATCATAATTTCTAATATTTTCTTCACTCAAGAAAGTAGTTACTTTTGCAGCATTTCCATCCATATTTCTACCGATCCAAACTGGCTCATCCTGATCTAAAGAAATAATTACACACTGGTGAACGTAAAATGACCAGCCATCATAACCTGTAAGGTAATTCATGTTGGCAGGATGGGTAGCAATTAAAACTTCAACACCCGCTGCTTCCATTCTTTTTTTAGTCTTTTTGACTCTTGTTTCATACTCTTTTTCTGTAAATAACATTTTATTCCTCCTTATGATTTTATGTTAAATTAATTTTGCTAACAAATTAAGTTTAATGATTTTGGGCCTGAATAGCAGTGATTGCTGTTAAATTAACGATTTCTTCAACAGAACAGCCTCTTGACAAATCATTAATTGGTGCTGCAAGCCCCTGCAAAATTGGCCCTATAGATTCGGAGTTTGCTAAACGCTGTGCCAATTTAACACCAATATTACTGGATTGTAAATCAGGAAAAACTAAAACATTTGCTTCTCCTGCAATTTCACTATCTGGTGCTTTTCTGACACCAACACTTTCTACAAGTGCAGCATCCGCCTGTAATTCTCCATCAACTTTCAAATCAGGGAATTTATTGTGAGCAATTTCAACTGCTTCCTGCACATTTGTCACATTTTCATGCCTGGCACTACCCATTGTTGAAAATGAGAGCATGGCAATTTTAGCTTCAAAGCTCAGTAAATCTTCAACAGTCTCAGCTGTAGATTGAGCAATCTCAGCTAATTGTTCAGAATTAGGAGTAGGATTAACTGCACAATCAGCAAAGGTGATAATTCCATTTTCTCCAAAATCCTTATCTTTTAAAAGTACTATTATTGCACTGGATACTGTCGAAATCCCTTTTTTAGTTTTTATTATTTGAAATGCAGGCCTCAAAACATTACCAGTAGGATTTGCTGCACCAGCAACCATACCAGCTGCTCTATTTTTATAAATCATCATAGTTCCGAAATATAAAGGATCTTGGATGATTTTTTTGGCATCTTCTTTATTAATCCCTTTATGTTTTCGCATTTCGTAAAACTCATTGCTGAATTCTTCTATGTACTCTGATTCTTTAGGATCAATTATTTCTAAGCCTTCAAGATCAATTTTCTTTTTAGCGGCTATATTCCTAATCTCAGTCAAATCACCTAAAATAATTATTTCAGCAGTACCTTCTTTTGCAACAATTTCAGCAGCTTGGATAATTCTTTCATCTTCACCTTCTGCAAAAATAATCTTTTGTACATCAGAAGCAGCTTTTTCTTTAAATTTCTTTAAAATCTCCATTCATTCACCTCCTTTTAAAGTTAACTGAAAGTTATACAATAGATTCAGTTTAGGTTAAAGATGATAAGTTTTAAGTTTTTATCATCACTTTTATTAATTTTAAACAATTGACAACAATATACAGTCATCTGTCGACAATCTCTTATATTTATAATTCTCTGCCAATTCAAAATATCCTTCTTTTTTTAATATTTTTTTAATATTTTTTTATTTTTTTTAAAAAGAACCTGTGTAGATGCTGTCAAAACAAGGCCTACACCCATCATTTGAATAATAGTAAATTGTTCAGAAAAAATTATAAAGGACAAAATAATTGTCATAATTGGCTCTGTCATTCCTAAAATCGATACAATTGTTGGACTGGTAAGTTTAATTCCAGCAAAAAATGATAAAAAACCACCAACAGTAATTAAAGTAATTAAGCCAACATAAATCCAACTAACAGGAGTGAAGCTAAAATTAAGCTTGTTTTGATATAATCCTGCAGCTAAAAATGTGAAAGCTGCAAAAAAACAAATATAAGCAGTTGTGACTGATAGAGGAATTGTGTTTAAAATATGTCTTCCATATATTGCATATACACTGTAAGAAATAGATGCTCCCAGGGCCAGCAGAATTCCAATTTTATTTAAATTATTAAAATTCTCACCAAATAACATTATTAAACCGGCAAAAGAAACAATGATTGAAAAAATAATTCTTTTAGTTATTTTTTCACCATTTACCAAAAATGAAAGCAGGGCTACAATAATTGGATAAGTATAAAATAATAACACTGCCAGCGAGGGAGAAATAACTGATATAGCAGAAAAGTAACAAATACTAAAGACTGAATAAATTATTCCTCCCTGCACAAATAGTTTTAAATGATCAGATAGATCAAGGTCAATTTCATTCTTGTTTATAAATATATATGAAAATAAAACTAGAGCTGCCATCATAAATCTTAAAAACAATAATGAATATACACTAACTCCTCCATCATAGGCAAACACAGCCAGAACCGGTGTCATTCCAAAACCAGCTGCAGAAAACAAAGCAAACATTGCTCCTTTATAATAAGGATCCATTAACTACCACTCCTGTAAGTTATATTTATATTTTATTTCAAAAGATTCCCTCATATTCCTTTTTAACTAAAGCCGATTTAACAAAATCTATCATTGTTATAAAATCAAAAACTGGAACTGAAAGGGATTGCTGAACAGATTTCGCATAAGGAGGCAGCATACTGCATTCTATTAAAACTGCTCCAATATTAGGATTTTCTTCAATCATTTTTTCACTTACCTCTAGAACTTCCTGCTCTATCTTTTCAGTATCTAAATATCCCTCTTCCATAACTCCGAATTTATAGAAGTTTTCTTTGTTTTCCATTCCCCGAATTACAACTGTTTCTCGGTCAATATTAACTGAATCTAAAAAGCTTTGATCATCTAAACTATCTGCTTTAGCACTTACCACACCAACTTTTTTGTCTTTAGCAATTATTGAAGAAATAAAAGGAACCTGTAAAAGACTGGATAAAAAGACCGGTATATCTACAGCAGCTGCAACTTCTTTTTGAAAAAGAGCAAAAAATCCACAGTCAGCGGTTATAGCCCTCACCCCTGATTTTTCTAAATCTTTAGCAGCTTCAATTAAAATATCCAGAGCTGTTTGATCTTTATTAAATAACCTATCAAAGGTGAGTCCTTCAACTAATTTATATCTGACCGGATAATCATAGGTGCTCGCATTACCAACATCTCCTGGGATAAAAGGTGCCTTAAAATCTAAAAGCAAAATTCCAATAACCTCGCCATAATTGTCCTGAGCTCTATTTGCATGATATATCATTTTTTATCCTCCTTAAATATTTTTAATTTAGTGATTTTAGCCTAAATAGTCATTCCTGCTCCTTGATCAGCAGATTTACACAATTGAGCATAAATATGCATCATGCCCTGTTTAACTTTTGCTTCGGGCTGCTGCCATTTTTCTCTTCTTGCAGCTAATTCTTTTTCACTAAGCTTAATATCTAAAGTCGAATTCTTGATATCTACAGAAATTATATCTCCATCTTCAACCAGGGCCAGTGGTCCTCCCGCATAAGCTTCTGGAGTAACATGACCAATAATTGGCCCATGATTAAAACCAGAAAATCTGCCATCAGTTATTAAACCAACACTTTCATCCAGGCCGTATGCGACTAAGGCATCTGTGCTCAACATAATTTCTTTCATTCCCGGAGCTCCTTTTGGCCCTTCATAGCGAATTACCATCACATCTCCCGGTTCAATTTTACCTTCCTTAATTGCTTTAACTCCTTCTTGATCACGATCAAAGACTTTTGCCGGACCGCTAAACTTTTTCATGCTTTCTGGTACCGATGATGATCTAACAATGGCACTGTTTGGAGCCAGATTTCCTCTTAGAATTTTTAGCCCTCCATCAGAATTGATAGGATTATCTAAGGATCTAATTACATTTTGATTCAAATTCTTGGCCTCAGCAATAATTTCTCCAACAGTTTGGCCGGTTATAGTAGAAACATCTAAAGCTAAATATGATTTTATTTCTTTTAATAGTGCAGGTACACCACCTGCTTTATGAAAATCTACAACTGAATAACTACCAGATGGTTTAACTCCACAAATACAGGGTATCTGATTTCCAAACTCTGCAAAATCATCCATTGATAATTCAACTTTGGCTTCTCTGGCTAGAGCTAATAGGTGCAGAATAACATTTGTCGATCCACCCATAGCAATATTTGTTTTGACAGCATTTAAGAAAATTTCTCTATTTAAAATATCACTGGGTTTTAGATCATCTTGAACCATAGAGACTATTCTTTTCCCAGCCAATCTGGCTGCTCTTTTTTTGTCAGCATATACTGCCGGAATTGTAGCTGTCCCTGGTAAATTAAGTCCTAATACTTCTGTCATAATCTGCATACTGTTGGCTGTACCCATTGTTGAGCAGGCACCTGGACACATACAGGCAATATTTTCTATGTCTCTGACTTTCTGGCTGTCAGCATCTTTACCCATTGTCATCACACCTACATCAGACGGCAGCACTTCTTCTCCCTCATATTCTCCGGTCAACATAGAACCACCAGTAATTACTATTGAAGGCACATCAACTCTAATCGCCCCCAGCATCACACCAGGAATAATATTATCACAGCTGGCCAGTAAAATTAGTCCGTCAAACTGATGGACAGTCGAAACATATTCTACAGCCATTGCAACAGCATCTCGTCCAGCCAACTCATATTTTAATTCTTCTTCTCCTACAATCATATCCCCACAGGTTGAAGGTGCTCCAAATTCTACCGGTACCCCACCTGCAGCCCAAACTCCCTGTTTAATACTCTCTGCAATTCCATTTAAATGGGCATGTCCCGGTGCACCTTCATTATATGTATTGACAATTCCAATATGCGGTTTCTTTTTAATATCAGCATCATCAAAACCACAGCCTTTAAGCATTGCTCTTCTCATAATCGCATCTGTTCCAACAAATTTATTATTCATCTTTTTATTCCTCCAGTATTTTTTAAATAGATTTTGCTACTTCGTAAGCATCCCAAATCGAATACATAATATTTGCAACTTTTTTAGAGTCACCAATTAAATTGACTTTAAGATCCATATTTTTAACCTGCTGGTATAATTCTTTATTTTCCTTATAGCCAGCAGCAATTATAACTGTATCGGCTTCGATATTTTCTCTGCTGAAGTTTTTAGAAATTACGCTTACAGTATTCTTATCTATTTTTAAAATGCTGCTTTCTGTTTTAACATCTATCTGATGAAAATCTACCAAATCTTTTAACATATCTGAATTGGCATGAGAAACAAAAACAGAATCTAATAAATCATCCATCATTTCAACAATTGTTATTTCTTTTCCTTTTTCTGCTAACCAGACTCCAGTTTCCACTCCAACAAGGCCCCCACCTAAAATTACTACCTTTTCTCCTATTTGATCTTCATTCATTAGTGCTCTGCAGGCAGTGATTACATTTTCCTGCTCGACCCCAGAAATTGATGGAATATTTGCTTTGGCACCGGCAGCTATTATAACTTCATCTGGAGACACTTCTGCTATTAATTTCTGGTCTGCCTCCTGCTTTAAATTGATATTAACTCCGAGTTCTGTTAATTCTTTTTTATACCACTGAATAAGCTTTCTTTCATCCTTTTTGAACTCAGGTACAGAAGCTTCAATTAAGTGTCCGCCTAAGTAATCATTTTTTTCATAAAGCTTAACTTTATGACCTCTGAGAGCGCTAACTCTGGCAGCTTCCATGGCTGCTATTCCGCCTCCAACTATCATTATTTCTTTTTCTTTCAAGGCGGGATCTATGCTATATTCCACCTCTCGTCCACAGGCTGGATTAACTGCACATGATATCTTCTTTCCACTTTCTAATCTCCCCATACAACCATCATGACAGGCTAAACAGGGTCTAATTTTATCTAATTTTTGATATCTAACTTTGTTGGGCCAATCAGGATCAGCTAATAAGCCGCGACCAATTAAAGCCATATCAATCTGGCTTTCGCCAACGGACCGGGCTGCAAGTTCTGGATCATCGAGTCTGCCGGCAGTTAAAATCGGAACATCAACTACTTCTTTTAATTTTTGGACATAGGGTAAATAAAGGCCGTGATCCATATATGCTGGTGGATGAGCCCAGTATAAAGCTTCATATGAGCCTAAATCTGCATTAAAAGCGTCATAACCTGCCTCTTCAAGTATTGCAGCTGCTTCCAGACCTTCTGCTAAAGTTCTTCCCTTTTCCTGATAATCTTCTCCAGGTAAGCCGCCCTGATGCAGATCCTTAATACAGCTTTTTACCCCATAGCGTAAAATAACTGGATAATCTCTGTCTAATTTTTTCTTAATGCCCTCGACAATTTCAGTTGCTACCCGAAGTCTCTTTTTCAAATTCCCACCATATTTGTCTGTCCGATTATTAAATATTGATAAGGCAAATTGA
Organism: Halanaerobium saccharolyticum subsp. saccharolyticum DSM 6643; assembly: GCF_000350165.1. NCBI lineage: Bacteria > Bacillati > Bacillota > Clostridia > Halanaerobiales > Halanaerobiaceae > Halanaerobium > Halanaerobium saccharolyticum. The sequence continues at coordinate 124,902 of NZ_CAUI01000010.1, read as the reverse complement.
TCAATTAAATAACCTTCATGCATTGCATGCACTTCTACCCCATCAAAACCAATATCCTCTGCTAAAACCGCAGCATCTATCATTTTTTGAATCATAAATTCTACTTCCTCAGTTTTTAATTCCCGGCAGGTAATCTCAGGCTGACTGAAGTGAGATACTGCAGAAGGAGCAACCGGGTGACTGTCCACTAAATCTAAAAATAGTGATCTACCAAATCCCATCGTCAACTGCAGAAATATTTTTGCCCCATGGGCCTGTACCCTCTCAACCATTTCACTGGCTGTTAATTTAAAAGCAGTTGGGTTTGTTGAAATATTTTGAAAAATGCCGGTATGGGTCTGTTCAATTGTATTTTCAACTTCTACCCCGCCTGTGATAATTAAACCTGTTCCTCCTTTTGCCCTTTCGACATAATACTCAACTGCTCTCTGATCAAAAGCATTATCAGAATTAATTAAGCCTGATGCTGCCATAGGTGCCATCCCTATTCGATTTTTGATTTCTAAATTAGAAATTGTTATTGGCTTAAATAAACTATCATAATTTTTCGTCATTTTTGATCCTCCTTATAGTTTTATTACTCACTATAATATAATTGCAAGTTCTATGCCGAAAAGTTTAAGCTTTTAAGCCTAAATAAAGCTATTTTAGACTTGATTTCAGTTTTTTAAATCAATTTAAGCACTATTTTTAAGCTTAACGTAAAAATAATCTACAGCTGTAAAAATTAATTACACTGTAGACTATTTTTGTTTTAATAATTAAGATTATATTTTTTCAATTTATGGTATAATGATTGTCTTGAGATCTTAAGGATTTCTGCTGCCTTAGTAATATTTTGGTCTGCCTTTTCTAAAACTTTTGAAATTAATTTTTCTTCAAGATTTTGGACATTAGCTTTTAAAGATAAATTTTCTCCAAACTTTACTTCATCTTCTTTATAAGCTAATGCTGATCCTATTCTCTTTAAAATATATTTGGGTATATCATCAATCCTAATTTTATTGCCTTTTGTATTACTAATAAATGCACTTTCAATACAATTTTTAAACTCTCTAACATTTCCGGGCCAGTCGTAACTTAAAAATACTTTTTCAACTCTTGTATCTATTCCCCTAATATCTTTATCAAATTTTTCGTTATAATCTAATATAAAATGATCACATAAAACTTGAATATCATCTTTTCTTTTTCGCAGGGGTGGGATTTCAATATTCACTACACTAATTCGATAATATAAATCTTTCCTAAATCGTTTCGAACCTAATAAATCTTCTAATTTTTCATTTGTAGAAGCAATAATTCTGACATCAGTTTCATATTCTTTTTTTCCACCAATCCTCCTGACTCTTCCATTTTCTATAACTCGAAGAAGTTTGGCCTGAAGAGAAGGAGGCATTGAATTAATCTCATCTAAAAAAATTGTGCCTCCATTTGCAAGTTCAAATAGACCCTTTTTTGCTTCAGAGCCAGTAAAACTCCCTTTTGTAGTCCCGAAAAACAAACTTTCCATTAAGTTTTCTGGTATAGCTGCACAATTTTGAGAGATAAAAGGTTTTGATACTCTATTACTTGCATTGTGAATTGAATGGACAAATAATTCTTTACCAGTTCCCGTTTCACCATAAATTAAAATATTCGAATTATATTTTGCAGCTTTTTTTAACTGAGCGATAATCCTCATAACTTCAGCATTTTTGGTAATTATATCTGAGAATTTATATTTAGATCCTATATTATTTTCACTTTTTTTTACCGCTTCTACCTCAGAAGTATTAATCATTGTATTAATGTCATAAGATAAGAAAACCACACCTAAAATACCATTTTTGTTTTTTAAAGGAAAAGCGGTATTGACAGCATTAACCTCTGTACCATCACTTAACTTCATAACCTGAGCTTGATTAACAATAGCTTCTCCTGTTTTGAGAACTTTCAAAGCCGTACTGGTTTCCCAGTCAAGCCAGGGATAAACTTCCAGAAAAGGCCTGCCGACGACCTTTTCTGTCCCAAGTTTATTATGGATATCATTATAGTTGTTGTAATAAAGTATTTTTGCATTTTTATCTATAATACAAATAACATCTGTTTCTCTAAATGCCCTTTTTATATAATGAAGATTTTTAATAGACAAAAAATCTCCTCCTTAAACAATTAAATATCTTATAAATTAAACTTATTAACTGTTTCTGTTAATTTTTCTGCGGTTTCTGCTAAAGTTTTTGCTGACCTAACTACTTCTTTAGTAGAATTAAGCTGTTCCTGACTATAAGAAGCAACCTCTTCTGATCTCTGTGCCGATTCTTCACTCACAGAAGCAATTTGATTGATTATTTCTGCCACTTCTTTACCTTTAGTATTAACTTTATTTGTTTTTAAATCTATATTTTCTATTATCTGGCTTAATTTCATTGAAACCTCTTTAACTTTATCAAAAGATAATTTTGTTTTTTCTATAACATCAACACTGCTTTGAACAACTTCCTCTGTTTCATTCATTTTACCAACTGAATTATCTACACCTTCTTGAATGTCTTTGATTAATTCTTCAATTTTTTCAGTAGCCTTAGATGATTCTTCGGCTAGGTTTCTAATTTCATCAGCAACAACACTAAATCCTCGTCCGGCTTCTCCTGCTCTAGCAGCCTCTATTGCAGCATTTAAAGCCAGTAAATTAGTTTGAGAAGCAATTCCATTTATCAAATTAACTATATTACCAATCTCTTCAGATAAAATTCCAAGTTCACCAATACTATCTGACACTTCAGCAGTATTTTGATTTACACTTTCTATTTGATCAATAGAAGTGTCCATTGACACACTGCCTTCTTCAATATTTTCCATAACTACTTTAGTTTCAGTTTTCATGTTTTTAGACATTTTATCAATATTATCAATTTCTTTACTCAATTCTGATACTAATGCAGTACTTTCTTCAGTCTGTGCTGACTGTTCTTCAGCACCAGAAGCAACATGTTCAATAGATTCCCCAACTTTTTCTGCAGAATGCTCTAACCCTTCTCCAGATGCACTCAATTCTTCGCTTGATGATGATAAATCAAGAGCAATATTATTAATTTGAGATATCATATCTTTTAAATCTTCCTGCATCTCATTTAATGCCTCAGATAAAATTGAAAGTTCATTGTTTCCTTTAACTTTAATCTTCTCCGCATTCAAATTTCCAGCAGCTATTTCTTTAGAAAAATTTGTAGCTTCTATAATCGGATCAGATATTTTTTTAGAAATAAATAAAGCAAGTAAAGAAATTAAGATCAATAAAACAATAATTATTGTAATTATCTGCTTATACATCTGGTTTATCTGAGCTTCCAGTTCGCTTTTTGGAATTACAGAAATAAAGTTCCAGGAGGTACCATCAGATTTATAAGTGTTAAATAAATACTCTTCTCCATTCATTACTGCTTCAAAAGCTTTTGAATCCTGATCTAAATTACTGCTTAATTCTTCTACTCCTAATGCTGAAACATTTTCAAAAGTCAAAGAAGCTTCCCGTGGATGAGCCAGAATATTATTTTGATCATCAACTAAAATAATAAAACCCTCTTCTCCAATAGTAATATCTTTGATTAAATTTGTTAAACTATTTAAACCAATATCAATCCCTAAAACTCCAATGAATTCGCCGTCACTATTATTAAATGTTGATACGGCTCCAATATTAATCGTGTCATCAGCTTCCCAATAGTAGGGTTCAGTTAAAACTACCTGACCTTCATTCGCTAAAGCAACTTCATAGAATGGTCTTTCTCGCGGGTCGTAATTACTGCCAACAACCCCTTCTGGATGCTGAATCATCCCACCATACTTGGTTCCGATATAAATATATGAAACCTCAGGATGAGTTTTTGCGAAGTCATCAAATAAATAATAAATATCTTCTTCTACCCCTCCATTTTCGGATGGAGTCATCATTAAACTATCGTTCTGATTATTTAAGTATTTTGTTACATTATCTTCAACCTGTTTTATGTATTCATTTTCAACTAAAAATCTAGTATTTGATTTTAACTGTTCAAAATATAAATTAATAGCATTATCAACCTGCGAAACCTCTCTTTTAGTTGATTCCACAAAAGAATCTTCTATCATATTTTCGACATTCCTGATTTGAAAATAACTAACTATGCCTAAAGGAACTAAAGCAATTAACAATAACACGACTATTAGCTTAAATTTAATACTGTTAAAAAACATGTTTTTAATATTTTTAATTTTAATCACTCCTAGAATATTGTTTACTGTATACTGTCGACTTTATCTTATATATTTATTTCTTCATTCTTTTAAAAAAACCTTTATTTTTTTAGAAAAAATTTAAAATTTTCTCAAATTAAATGATTTTATATTTGACAAGATGAAATTTATTTATTATACTCATATTCATACAATTTAAATATTCTAAAAGTTATGATAGGAAATGAATAATAAAAATATGATTATAGAGAATCGGAGCTGCTGGAAACCGTATCTATTTTATTATCTCTCTCATCCTTGAACTATAAAGCTGAATTTAGTAAGCTTTATCGGATATTTCAGTTTCCGTTACCAGATTCTAAAGTGCTAGCAAAAAGCACTTGTTGAGGCTATTATAATCAATAGCGAATTAGGGTGGTACCACGTGAATTAACCTCTCGTCCCAGATAATAGATTTAAGCTGTTATTTGAGATGAGAGGTTTTTTATATATTTTTTTAAATTATAATCTAAATATTAAGAGGAGTTGAAGTTATGAAAAAACTGTCAGGTGCTGAAATCTTTATTGAGTCTTTGAAACAAGAGCAGGTAGAATTAGTTTTCGGATATCCTGGAGGAGCTGTTTTACCTATTTTTGAGGAGTTTCGCAAATCAAAAATTAAATTTGTTATGCCTTATCATGAACAAGTTGCTGTGCACGCAGCTGGGGGATATGCGAGATCAACTGGTAAAGCTGGAGTTTGTTTAGCAACATCTGGACCGGGTGGCACTAACTTAGTAACAGGCCTTGCCACTGCCCATATGGATTCTATTCCTATTGTTGCCTTCACAGGCCAGGTTCCAATGTCTGCTATCGGTACAGATGCTTTTCAAGAAGCTGATATCAGAGGTATAACTGCGCCTATAACTAAACATAATTATTTAGTTAAGGATGTAAATGATTTGGCAAAAACTATTAAAGAGGCTTTTTATATTGCTCAAACAGGTAGGCCAGGTCCAGTCTTAATTGATATGCCCAAAGATATATTAGTTCAAGAAGCTGAATTTAACTATCCCGATAAGGTTTATCTACCCGGTTATAACCCAACTAATAAGGGTCATAATTTGCAGATAAAAAAAGCTGCAGATGCTATTAACAATGCAAAAACTCCAATAATTTATGCTGGTGGTGGGGTAATAAACTCAGGCGGCAGTGAAGAGTTAAGAGAATTAGCAAATAAAACCGGAATCCCTGTTGCAACAACAATGATGGGGCTGGGTTCATTTGATAGCACTAGTGAATTAAGTTTAGGGATGTTAGGACTACATGGAACAACCCAAGCAAATAATGCTATACATAATGCTGATCTAATTATTGCTGTTGGCTCAAGATTTGACAATCGAGTAACAGGTAAAATTGATAAATTTGCTCCAAATGCAAAGATAATTCACATTGATATTGACCCTGCTGAAATTGGAAAACGTCTGGTCATTGATATCCCCATAGTTGGAGATGTGAAAAATGTTTTAGAGGTACTAAATAAAAAAGTAGCGAAAAATGAACATCCAGAATGGATGCAAAAAATTGATCAATGGCGGGATTTAAACCTTAAAAAAGAATATACACCTAAAAAAAATAAATTAACTCACCGGCAGGTTATTGAAGAAATATATAATGTTAGCCCTAAAAATACTATAATTACTGCTGAAGTAGGTCAGCATCAGATGTGGGCTTCCCATTATTATAAATATACTGAAGCTAGATCTTTTATTTCTTCAGGTGGTTTAGGTACCATGGGCTTTGGTTTTCCAGCTGCCATTGGAGCTCAACTAGGGAATCCAGATAAAAAAGTAATAGCTATCGCTGGAGATGGAAGTTTTATGATGAACATGCAGGATATGGCGACAATTGCAAAACAAAATCTACCTGTAAATATAGTGGTTTTTAATAATAAACAGCTGGGTATGATTAGACAGCTGCAGGAAGTCTATCAGGATAAAAATTACTTTTCAACTTGTTTAAGAAAAGATGTTTCCTGCCCACCTGACTGTTCTGCTGGTGGAGAAAATTGTCCGCAAGAAATGATACCTGATTTTGTTAAATTAGCAGAGTCATTTGTTAATTTTGAAGCAATTAGAATTGAGAAGGTTGAAGATATTAAACCAGCAATTGAAGAAGCTATCAATAGTCCTAAACCATATCTACTTGACTTTATTATGGAAGAAGAGGAAACAATGTTCCCTATGGTTGTTGACGGAGATAGTCTAGATGAAATGCTCTTACACAAAGAAGAAATTAAATAATATCTTTTAAACCAAAATAACACCAAAAAGGTGGAGCTAATTTACTCAGAAATTATAACTTTCACGTTAATTTCTAAAGCTAAATTACAGCTCCACCTATTTTTATTCCATTTAATTTTTATCTATATGATGTTTTTGAATCAAAAAATCAGTCTTAACTATGCAGTTTTATTTTGCTGTGCTGGTGCTTTTTTATCAAAAAGTTTCTCGGCACTTGGGAAAGCAAAATAAATAGCTAATAATCCAGCAAGTAATACTAAGAAATTATAATGCAGATTAGGAATAATCTGAATCGGTGAAATTTTAGCTAATGAACCTGCTAATAAGATCTGTGCACCATAGGGGATAATACCCTGCCACACACAAGCAAATATATCTAAAAGACTTGCACTACGTCTTAAATCAACATCATTTTCAATCGCTATGTTTTTAGCAAGCGGTCCACTGATAATAATAGCAACTGTATTGTTAGCTGTACAAACATCTGTCACACTAACTAAAGCTGCTATACCAAGTTCTGCACCCTTACTACTGTTTATTTTACTTGAAATAGTATAAATTAAATACTGTAATCCACCTTCTTTTCGTATCATTGCAGCCAGACCCCCGGCAAACATTGATAAGAAAAATACTTCTGTCATACTATTAAATCCAGCATATGCTTCCTGGGCCATTGCAATGAATGTGAAATCACCAAATACAATTCCAATTAAGCCAGATAAAAGCATACCTCCAAATAAAACCATAAAAACATTTACTCCTATCAAAGCAAAGAACAATACTGCAATATATGGAACAACCTTAATTAATTCATAAGAATACTGTGAAGCCTGAACTGCTGTTTCTCCTGAGAAAAATAAGAATACTAATGTAAGAATAGCGGCAGGTAAAACAATTAAAAGGTTCATCTTGAATTTATCCCGCATTTCGACACCCTGAGTTTGAGTTGCAGCAATTGTAGTATCAGATATAATTGATAAGTTGTCACCAAACATTGCTCCACCAATAACAGCACCAATAGTAAGTGGTAATGGAAGTGCAGCTTTAGAAGCAATACCTACAGCAATTGGAACTACCGCACCAATTGTTCCCATTGAAGTACCCATAGCAGTCGCAATAAATGCTGCTATCAGGAATAAGCCTGGAAGTAAAAATTGAGATGGTATAATAGAAAGACCTAAATTAACAGTTGCATCTACTCCACCTACAGCTTGAGATACTGTAGAAAAAGCACCTGCAAGTAAATAAATCATACACATTATAATAACATTGTTTTCTCCAGCACCTTTAACAAAAGAAGATACTCTCTCTTCCATAGAACCTGATCCCATAAGAAAGGCCACGACAATACCGACTAAAGCAGCTATAGGCGCCGGGAATTGATAAAACGCCATTTCGACTCCTTGCATGGAAAAATAAATACCCATACCCAAGTATAAAACCAAAAATACAAATAAAGGAATTAGAGCTACCGGATTCCCTTTATCCATTTCTTTAATATTTTTTTTCATCTACATTTAACCTCCATAAATTGGTTTTTTAAATTTTCTGAGTATTATTTCCTTATTAGACCCTCCGGTTCACCGGAGGATCTATCTTATACAGTGATTTTTATTTTTGAATCTTACTCTTAATAATTTATAGTTGAACGCTTATTTTAAACTTATACTGTAGTTAGAGATTCATCCTCAACATCAGCTAAAACTGACAAAGAGTTCTCTAAATCAGCAATAATATCTTCAACATCTTCAATACCAATTGAAATTCTAACTAATCCATCTGTAATTCCAGCTGCTAATCTTTCTTCACGAGGCACTGGAGCATGAGTCATTGAAGCTGGATGCTGAATTAATGTATCAACATCTCCAAGACTTACTGCTAATGTAGCTAAATTAACATTATTCATCATTTTCTCGCCAGCACTATGTCCACCTTTTAATTCAAAACTAATCATGCTTCCAAAACCTGAAGCCTGTTTTTTAGCTAAATCATGCTGTGGATGACTTTCTAAGCCTGGATAGAATACTTTTTCTACTTTATCATGAGCTTCTAAGAATTCAGCAACTTCCATAGCATTTTGATTATGCTTTTCTACACGAATTGGAAGAGTTTTAAGACCTCTTAATAGTAACCAGGCATTAAATGGACTGATAATTCCACCAAAGTCTTTAAGAGTAGTCATTCTAATGTCAGCTAACATTTCTTCTTTACCAGCAATAACACCGGCAATTGCATCACCATGTCCACCAATATACTTTGTTGCACTATGAACAACCATGTCTGCACCTAACGCTAGTGGGCTTTGCAGGTATGGAGTCATAAAAGTATTATCTACAATAACTTTTGCTCCTGCTGCATGAGCTTTTTTGCTAACTTCTTCAATATCAACTAAATTTAAAGTTGGGTTTGAAGGTGTTTCCAAATATACAAGTTTAGTATTGTCCTGCATATTTTCCTCTACATTATCCAAGTTAGATAAATCAGCAAAAGTAACTTCAATTCCATATCTTGGTAGTATTTCTTCCATTAAAGAGTGTGTACATCCATATAGGCAATCATGTGCTAAAATATGATCTCCAGCAAAAGCAACAGCCATAACAGATGATGAAATTGCAGCCATACCAGAAGCTGTAGCAATTGCTGCTTCTGCACCCTCAATAGCAGCCATTTTTTCTTCTAAAGCATTTTGAGTAGGGTTACCTAATCTTGTATAAATATACCCTTCTTTTTCACCAGCGAATTTTGCTGAACCATCCTGCACATTTTCAAAGGCAAAAGTTGAAGTTTGATAAATAGGAGTGTTGTGAGCTCCTGTCTGTGGGTCAGCATGCTGACCTGCGTGACAACAAAGTGATTGAAAACCTAATTTTCCTAAATCTTTCTTTTCCAAAATAAAAACCCCCTGTAATTAATTTAAAGTTAAATAAAATCTTTTTAATTTACTTTCGCCTATATATAATGCAATTAATATGCCAGAAACTTATATTTTTAAAAAAATATTTTTAAATCGCTGTTATAATAAGCTTCATAAGGTTTTATTTTATTTTTAAATATATAATAAATAATTTTTTAACTTTAAAACTCATATAAATAGTCTTAAAATTTTGAATGTCGTTAATTAATGTTTCCACATCTTAATATCAAATTAAAATCAATTATGGTTAATTATATTAGTTTTACTAGTTATAAATAGCAAATACTAGTGTAAAGATTTATTTACAAGTGGAAATTTTATTTCACATCATACTTTTTGGCCTTATTTAACACTGTAGTATGGGATACGCCCAAAACTTTAGCTGCTTTTCGCAAACTTTTTTCTTTATTTAGAGTATGCGTTATAACCATCTTTTCCAATTCGCTTACCATCTCTTTAATAGAAGTAATCTCTTTTATAGCTAAATGATCTCCTTCTAATAATCTTTCATTTTTATTGATATTATTATCTTGATCACTCAAAATATTGTTATTCTGTAATCTTAACCTATCAAATATTATATCTTCTGCTTCTATCTTTTCTGAAGAAACAAAATTAATTGCTCTTTCTAGAACATTTTTTAATTCTCTTACATTACCAGGCCAATCATATGATATTATCTTCTTCTTAGCTTCTGCAGATAAATATTTATTAGGAATTCTCATTTTATTAGTAATTTTCCAGATAAAATAATTACTTAAAGCAAATAAGTCTTCTTTTCTTTCCCTAAGAGGTGGAATAATAACAGGAATAACGTTCAATCTATAATATAAGTCCTCCCTAAATTTATTTTCTCTAATCATTTCCTCAATTTTTCTATTAGTCGCAGCAATTATTCTGACATCTATATTAATAACCTGATCTCCACCAACTTTTCTAATCTGATTTTGCTCAAGAGTTCTTAAAAGTTTTGCCTGCAGATGAGCTGACATTTCACCAATTTCATCTAGAAAAATTGTGCCTTTATCAGCTATTTCAAAAAGTCCCTGTTTTCCACCTTTTTTCGCTCCAGTAAAAGAACCCTCTTCATAACCAAAAAGTTCGCTTTCTAGTAAAGAATCTGGTAACGCCGCACAGTTAACTGCTATAAAAGGCTCTTGACTTCTAGAACTGGCTGAATAAATTGCTCTTGCAAATAGTTCTTTTCCGGTTCCACTTTCGCCTCGGATAAATATTGTAGAATCATTTTTAGCAGATCTTTTTGCATATTCAATCAACTGCTTCATTTTTTCACTCTGATGAATTATATCACTAAATTTAATTTTAGGGGTCTCATGAATAGTATTATATAATTTTCTTACTTCATCAATATCTTTCATTGAAGCAACTGCACCAATTAGGTTATTATCTTTATCAAAAATAGGTGTTGTTGTTGTAAAGTAATGTGACTGTCCATAATCTCCTTCAATTAAAACCTCTTCGTTTTCAATTTTTTCTTCTTTTTCTAGAGTTTCTAAAATTGTAATTTCATCTGAACCGATAATTTCTCTAATGTTTTTTCCGATAGACTCCTCTAAAGATGCATTTAAGATAATCTCTGCTGATTTATTCATCGTACTTATTTTACCCTGTTTATCAACAGCAATAATCCCTTCTTTTAAATTATTCATAACTGTTTTTAATTCTTGTTCTTGGACCTCAAAAGGCATATATTCAATATCATTTACTTTTTTAACAAAATCAAATTCTAATAATTCATTTAGCAGTGTTTCTTTTTTAACTGTTTTGCACTGCGGTGAAGCCCCAACCCGAATGAATATTTCTCCAGGAATCACTTCCATTGCCATCAAATTAATATTTAAGTCATCTATTACATTTAAAAGTTGACTTGTAACTCCAGGCATGTCAATAACCTCTATTTTAAAAGAACAGCTCATATTTTTCTCCTTTCAAAAATTATATTTCGCAAAAATAATGACAGATCACAAAAGTGATTTTCCCAATTGATAAGACAAAAAATAAACACATATCTATAACTTATAATAATGTTTATATCAGCAAAAACATTAGTTAAAGATAGAATATGTGTAAAATATAAATTAATCTATTTCTTAAATTAATTATAACATATAAAGATAGGAAAATGAAGAATCAGAATATTTCGACAAAACGTTCATTGCAAATTGCAATTCACCTTTTAAAAAGAAATTATCAATTGCTCTTGACAGGAATCAAAAGATATAGTACAATATTATTCGTGACATAAGTGGAGAGATGTCCGAATTGGCTAAGGAGCCGGACTTGAAATCCGGTGAAGCCGAAAGGTGTCAGGGTTCGAGTCCCTGTCTCTCCGCCATTGAATATTAAGGGCTGATGCCCATTTTAAAAGACCCGCCGAGAGGCGGGTTTTTTGTTGTTTGGAGGTAAATCCTGCCAAAATCCTGCCATTTTGATTATTTAGAGCTAAATTAATTATAATATCAATGGTAAACAAAAAAACCGATATCTTTTAATGACTGATATCAGCTCTTATATTTAATGTAACTTAATAAATTGTTACTTTCTCTATTTGAAAATATATTCTATTTAAAAATTATATTTCTTCTACATCTATGAATAAATCAATCATGTAATCACTTAACTTGTGATTTTTTTGATACCAAGATAGTTTTTCACAACTTTTATAGCTCCAATCCATTCAACTTTACTCTTAGATCCATTTACTGATTTATCATTAATAAAATATATGTTAATAAGATAGGCCTGAATATTATTTATCATTTAAAGATCAATTTGTCTTAATCAGAGACTCCAAAAATGATTTTTAAAAAACAAAAAAGCGGAATATCTCTTTAAATAGCATTTTTTACACTGGAATTTATTCAAATAGGATACAGAATATCCTTTCCCCATTAAAATGGAGGGCTTTTAGCATATTTTTTTGTAGTTCTATGACTAGCTGAACAAATTCGAGTCTTATCCTGACGATGCACATTTATAATACAGCAGCTCATTTAAGAGGATAAGTCTCTTGTAAAATCTTCTTGAAAATGTCTTTTTAGTTCTTTTTTTAAAATAAAAAGTTCTTAAATTTCTGTAGATGTATAGATGGAACAAATTATATGCTATCAGATAAATATAATCCATTACCTGAATAACATTAGGGGCACTGCTGAAAACATGATAAAAGAATATTTAGTTATTACTATCTTAAATATTAAAACTATTAAATTTTATTTGGTAGTAATGAACAGTAAGTTGTGTAAATAAAATTTTGACGATGTGATTAATGATATGATCAAAATTTTCCTCGAAAAAATTCTTAGATCTAAATTAACTGGATTTCTAAATTACGATAAGTATAGAGTTGCTAGCAAAAAATCTAACAACAGTCGCAATGGTGATTATTTCTATATATTACAGATTAAATATAATTTCATTGAAACTTAAAGATTCCAAGAGATAAAAATAATAACTTTCACAATGCTCTTTTAAAACCATATAAGTGCTGTGATGACTGGCTAGAACGTATAGTTAAAATGTATGCCCGAAGGCTTTTTACCCGTGATATCGCGAATTTGATTGAGCAAATGTATGGCCCAAAATACAGTGCTACTAGTGTCAGCAACCGACAGATATAGTACAGTTAAAGCAATTGAGTAGTGGAAAAGCAGACCCTTAGAAAAACTCTACATTGTGCTCTTTATTGATGCTCTAAGTATTAAGATTCAGACTAAAATTCTAAATGGTAAGAATGAAGATTAAAAAAGATTTTTAGCTGCAAAAGATAAACTAATTTAACTATTTGAAGAAAGATATTAATTTATTTACATAAAACACTTGACGTTACCAAACTTATTTTGTTAATTGTTATACATATATACCTTCTCATTAAATTTAATATAACCTCTATAATATAAAATTATTTATTCATGAATTTTTTAGCTTTTTCTAGTTCTGCTTTATAACTAATATCTATTCTAGCGACCTCTGTATCAATAGCTGCTTGTGCTAAAGCTGCAGCACCATGAGGTCCAACTCTTGGATCGAAAGGTTTTGGTATTACATAATCTGGTTTTAAATCATTTTCTTAAATTAGATTAGCTAATCCATAAGCTGCGGCCTTTTTCATTTCCTCGTTAATCTTTTTTGCTCGTACATCCAGTGCTCCTCGAAAAATCCCTGGAAATGCTAATACATTATTCACCTGATTTGGATAGTCTGATCTGCCAGTGCCGACAATCCTGGCTTCAGCCTTTAAAGCATCTTCAGGCCAAATCTCTGATTCAGGATTAGCCATCGCAAAGATTATTGGATCAGCTGCCATTGATTTAACCATTTTTTTATATAGAAGATTTGCTGCAGAAACCCCAATAAATACATCTGCATCTTTAATCATATCTGCAAGATCTCCTTTTTTATTTTTGGGATTTGTTATTTCAGCTATCTCTCTGGTACTTTCATCAAGATGAGGACTACCTCTATAAATTGTTCCATGGATATCCAGAGCTATAATTTCTCCAACTCATTCAAAATTAAGTAATTTAATTATACTAGCTCCTGCAGCCCCAGCTCCATTTACTACTACTTTTATATCTTCTAGATTAATACTTCCAAAAATCGGTGCCAATTTTTTAATATTTTCTACTAATTTATCAGGGTCAGATTCATCTAAACAGATTGGAAAAGCATCAACATCAGCAAATTCTTTAAACAATACTGCCTTTCCCTCCATTACTGGTAAAGAAGCTGAAGCACCAAGATTTCCTAATCCTAAGACAGCACTACCATTACTCACTACAGCTACAAAACTTGAGTTGTTTGTATATTCATATATTTTATTTGGATCTTTTTCAATTTCTAAACATGATGATGCTAAACTAGGCGAATATGCTAATGAAAGATCATGTTCGTTTTTAACTTAAAATTTTGTCTGAACCTGTAATTTACCTTGATTATCTTTATGAAGCTTTAAGAACTTTAAGCACTCTACCTTCTGAAATGTCAAATTTAATTAATTCTTTACCATATTTTATTTCTATTTTTAAGCTTTCTTTCTGGCTTAATCCATAATTCTAATTTTGAAATTCAGCTCTACCAATATTTATTAATTTTTTTCTCTCTATTTATCTACTATTCATTACTATTTATTATCCTTTTTATTTAAGAGATAATCTTTTATACTTTCTACTGCTTGTTTACCAGCACCCATAGCTTTAATAACTGTTGCTGCACCGGTAACTACATCTCCACCGGCATATACTCCCTCTCTACTTGTCTGCTGAGTATCATCTACTATTATTCCGCCCCAGCTTTCAATATCTAAATCCTTTGTGTTTTTGGTTAATAAGGGATTGGGGTTCTGACCTATAGCGATGATTACTGTATCCACATCAATCACCCAGTTTGATTTCTCAATCGGAATCGGTCTTCTTCTACCTGAATCATCTTTTTCTCCAAGTTCCATTTTCAGACACTCCATTTTATCAATACAGCCGTCTTTTCCATGGATTGCAACAGGATTATTAAGCAACCTTAGTTCTATTCCTTCTTCTTCTGAATGATGAATCTCTTCTGATCTTGCCGGCATTTGATTTCTGGAACGTCTATAAACTATAAATACATCTTCAGCTCCAAGTCTTTTTGCTGTTCTAGCTGAGTCCATAGCAACATTTCCTGCTCCTACAACTGCAACCTTATCTCCCACTATAACAGGAGTCTTATACTCAGGATATTTAAAGGCCTTCATTAGATTAACCCTTGTTAAAAATTCATTTGCCGAATATACTCCATTTAAATTCTCACCTGGTATACCTAAAAATCTAGGTAGACCGGCCCCCACTCCTATAAATACTGATTCATAGCCCTGTTCAAATATTTCATCTACTGTAAGTGATTTACCTACCACGACATTAAGTTTAATCTCAACTCCCAATTCTTTGATAGATTCTACCTCTTTATCAACGATAGTTTTTGGAAGTCTGAACTCAGGTATTCCATAACGAAGCACACCCCCCGTATCATGAAGAGCCTCAAAAATAGTTACTTTAAGTCCGTATTTGGCCAGGTCAGCCGCTGCTGTTAAACCAGCTGGTCCTGAACCTATTACTGCTACCTTTCTCCCCTTAAGTTCTGGAATCTTCATCTTTTCTATCTCTTTAGACGATGATTTATCTGAACCTCTTTCCATATTATAATCTGATACATATCTCTCTAATCTACCTATAGCAACAGGCTCATTTTTAATTCCCATCACACAGAGGTCTTCACACTGTTCTTCCTGAGGACAGACTCGTCCACAGACAGCAGGAAGGCTATTCTTTGTCTTGATTATCTGATTAGCCTCAACAACATCTCCATCTTTAATGGCTTGAATGAACTGAGGAATAGGCACTTTAACTGGACATCCGTCAACACAGGGCTGATGTTTACACTGCAGACATCTTTCTACCTCCATTAGCGCCTCTTGATCAGTATAACCAAAAGGAACTTCCTTATAGTTTTTAATTCTTTCTTTAGGATCCTGTTCTCTCATTGGAGTTTTCTTTTTCTGTAGGGACATTAATTTACCTCCTCAGCTGAATTTGCTTTTGCTACATCTTCTTCTTCATTCTGATAAAAGTTAAGTCTGTTCATTAGTTCTTCAAAATCAACCTGATGTGCATCAAAGGATGGTCCATCAAAACAGGTGAACTTTGTTTCTCCGCCTACAGTTACCCGACAGGCTCCACACATCCCTGTGCCATCAACCATAATTGCATTTAAGCTGACTATGGTTTCTATGCCATATTCTTCAGTCATATCTGCAACTGCCTTCATCATCGGCACCGGTCCAATAGCTACAACTAAATCTATGTCTTTTTCATCTTTCAGTACATCTTTTAAAATCTCCGTTACAAAACCATGAATTCCGTAGCTTCCATCATCTGTTGCAATATATAGTTTATCACTATACTCGTTTAATTCATCCTCTAAAATAATCAAGTTCTTAGTTCTGACACCTGTGATACTGATTACCTCAGCACCCTGTTCATAGAAACCTTTAACTTTTGGATAGAGCAGAGCAGTTCCAGTCCCTCCTCCAAGTAAAACTACTTTCTTACAGTCCTCCATATCAATATGGTGGCCTAAAGGACCAACTAAATCCTGTAGACAATCTCCAACTTCTAGTTTTCCTAATTTTTTTGTGGAATAACCTACTTCCTGAAAAATGATAGTTATACTTCCTTCCTCTCTATCATAATCAGCAATTGTAAGTGGCACTCTTTCTCCTTTTTCATCAACTCTTAAGATAATAAAATTTCCAGGCTTTGTTTTCTCAGCAATTAATGGTGCCACAATTTTAAGTTTCGTAATTGTTGGCACTAATTTTTCTTTTTTAAGTACTTTATACATTTTTTCCTCCTGTTTATAAATATTGTCCTTAATATTAAAGTATAATAACTTATTAAGATACTAAAAAACTATAAATAAGTAATTAGATTTGTAGAAATTAAATCTAATTCGATGTTGCCTAACAATATCTAAAAAAATTATGTTAGTAAATACCTGCATTAAAATTTACATTAATCTCCAGCTTATCTGAAAAATTTGCTTTTACTTTAAATCTACCCTGAAGTAGAGAAATATCAACTTCTAAACTTTTTAATTTATCATAATAAATTTTTTCATTCTTTAGCAATAATAATCATCCCTTATTTCTTCAAATTATTCTTCAGTATATAATAAACCCTAACCCTGGTTAGTAACTAATAAAAGTTTAGCAGATGGCGAAATATGATAATTTTCGACCCTTTCATATATGCGTTTTCTCCTAATAAAAATCAGATCAATAATCTCTTCACTTCTAGTAAAAGCTGAATTTTTTCTATCTATTTTTTAAAATAAGGTGAACTTCAAAATCTCATTTTTTAATTTCTTTAATTTTTTCTTCTATAGATTTCATTTTACTTCCTTTCTATATTGACTTTTATCAATAGTAAATTTTATAAAAAAATAGCAGAGAATAACTAGAAAATCACCCCTGCCATAATTTATAGTCTATTACAATTATTTTCCCATTATTTTTTTAACTTTTTCAAGTTCGTCATAATAGGTAATCTCTATTCTTGCTACTCCTGTATCTGCTGCAGCCACATTTGGACCAACCTGAGGGTCAAATGGTTTTGGTATTACATAATCTGGTTTTAAATCATCTTTGGCAATTAGCTCTACTAAAGCATAAGCGGCTGCCTGTTTCATCTTTTTGTTGATTTCTTTTGCTCTCACATCAAGTGCCGCTCGGAAAATACCAGGAAATGCCAGCACATTGTTTACCTGATTTGGAAAATCAGAGCGCCCTGCACCTACAATTTTAGCGCCTGCTTCAAATGCATCATCTGGCATTATTTCTGGAACTGGATTTGCCATAGCAAAAATAATAGTGTCTTCATTCATTGATCTTATCATTTCTTTTGAAACTAAATTGGCAATTGAGACACCAATAAACACATATGTTTCTTTCATTATTTCAGCAAGATCTCCAGTCTTGCTATCTTTATTAGTTATTTTGGCTAGTTCTTTTTTGACCTCATTGAGATTATCTCTGCCTTCATAGATAGCACCTTTGCTGTCTAAAGCAATAATATCTTTTACTCCTTCTTCTATAAGGAGATCTATTACACTTACGCCAGCAGCCCCTGCACCATTAACAACAACTTTGACATCTTCAATTTTCTTATCTACTATCTTTAGAGAATTAATAAGTCCTGCTGTAGTAATAATTGCAGTACCGTGCTAATCATCATGGAAAACAGGTATGTTTAATTCTTCTTTTAATTTTTCTTCAATATAAAAACATTTTGGTGCTTTAATATCTTCTAGATTTATCCCCCCCAGACAGACTCCATCTTTTTTACAATTTTTATAATTTTATCTGGATCAGACTCATCAAGACAGATTGGAAAAGCATCTACTCCACCAAACTCTTCAAAAAGAACTGCCTTACCTTCCATAACAGGCATTGAGGCTGCAGCACCAATATCTCCAAGTCCTAATACAGCGCTACCATCACTAACTACAGCAACAAAATTTGCTTTATTTGTATAATCATAAATTTTATCATTGTTATTTTCAATTTCTAAACAAGGTTCTGCAACACCAGGCGAATAAGCAAGAGATAAATCATGTTCATCTTTAACTGCAACTTTAGTTTTTACCATCAATTTACCTTGATTATCTCTATGCATTTTTAAAGCTTCTTCTTTTAATTTCACAAGACCACTTCTACTTTTTAATTAAACAGAAAATGCCTCTTTTATTATCTAATTAATATTCAATATATTATTTATTTACAATATTTTCAGGCATTTTCCCATTAATAAATTGAATAATTTTTTTTGAGGCTTCAAAAGCCATTTTGGTTTTTGTTTCAATAGTTGTTGTTCCTAAATGTGGAGTTAATACTACATTTTTGAATTCAGTCAATTCTTTTGGAACCTCGGGTTCGTTCTCAAAAACATCCAATGCAGCACCAGCAATTTCTTTATTTTTTAAAGCATTTATTAATTCCTGTTGATCAACTACTGGACCACGAGAATTATTGATCAAAAAAGTAGAATTTTTCATTTTCTTAAATTCATTTTTAGAAATTAAGTGATGTGTTGATCTAACATGTGGTACATGAAGAGTTATATAGTCCGTATTTTCTAATATATCAAAAAAAGATGAGTAATTAACATCCATATTAAATTTATCATTATTACTATAAGCTTTATCATAAAAGTATACTTTCATACCAAAAGCTAAGGCTCTCCTTGCTACCGCCTGACCTATTCTACCAAAACCAATAATGCCCAGTTTTTTATCATATAATTCATTACTTATAAGTAAAAAGGGATGCCAGTTCTTATCATTTTCATTTTTTACAAAATAATCTGCTTCTACAATTCTTCTGCTCAATGCTAACATTAATCCAAAAGCTAATTCCGCAGTAGGTTCTGTTACTACTTCAGGCAGGTTACTTACCAAAATGTTATTCTTAGAAACTTTTTCTATATCCATGTTATCAATACCAACCCCATAAACACTAATAATTTTAAGATTTTTTGCTCTATTAATAAACTCACTACTAACATTAAATCTAACAGCAATAAGAGCATCAATATCTGCAGCAATTTCAAGTATATATTTATCACTAAAAGGTTTCCCTTTTTCTGGCATAATAATTTGACAATTTTTTTTTAATTCTTGTAAACCTTTTTCGGGAATATATTTAGTTATCAACACTTTAAACCCCAATACAATCACCACTTTCTTTTAGTGTGTTAAATGAATTAATGCTTCAATCAATTATAATATTATATAAAAATATACAAATTTCTGCTTTATTTTTTTAGATTTTTTAAAATTTTAATTCTTAAGATAGGAATAAATTATGTATTAAATTTATTCCTATAGCTATCTACTTTCAGTTCAAAATTTGCCTTTATATATCCTACCTTACGTCCATTATGATCTTTAATAACTGGTCTATAATATTTATCCAATTTATCTGTTTCTTCATCAGTTATAACATCATATTTTTTTAGTATATCTATCACAACCGGATAGACAGCAGGTAATTTACCATCTTCAATTTTAACTGCAATACCTTTATCATCAAAAGCCAGGGCAAATACACCATCTGCTCCTGATTTGACAAGTATGTCTTTCGATATAGTCCGACATAGTAATGTTTCAAACCGATTTGTTCCAGCAATAATAGCCGGATATTTCTTCATAACACTAACTATCCTGTCTGCTGCTTTTCTATATTTCTCACTCATAAATTTATTGTTTTCCAGCAAGAAATAAGAATAAGCAATGTTTTTTAAAGGTAGACCAAAGACCACTACTCCACAGCCATCGATTCCCTGATATATTTTTTCCGCTGGGTAATCAGCAGCTTCAGAAATAGTTTTTAAAAGCATTTTCTGAACATAATGTTCTTTTTTGTAATATTTATCCAGATTCCAACCATAAAATTTGGCGAGAGCCAGTTGGGCAGAATGTTTACCGGAACAGGCATTATGTGCCTGTGTTATTGGAAGATTATTTTCGCGCAGATATTTTCTGGCATTACGGCTGAATGGAGGATGAGTCCCACATCTTAAATCCTCAATGGAAAGATCCATTTTAGAAAGAATACTTTTCAAAATTTCAATATGAAACTTTTCTCCAGTGTGTGAAGCCGCCATCAATGCAATCTCTTTATCTATAAAACCATATTTATCTGCTGCACCACTTGTAATAACAGGCAGTACCTGCAGAGGTTTTGCTGCAGAGCGATAATATACATCTTTATCAACATCTCCACAGTAAGCAACAACTTTCTTTTCTGTAGTACTCACAGCTATATCCCCTCGATGAATATTTTCTAAAAGTTCACCTCTAAATTTTTGGACTAAAATCTCAGCCATTATAAACACCTCTTTTTAAAATTAAATATTATTATTTTGTGCTAATCTGTCTATTCAAACTATGTAAAAATTATAATCTGAATAACCCCTGCCAAAATCATTCCGATTAGAGGCAGAAAAAGCAGCTGATAGACCTTTGCAATTTCCGAAGAAAAATATTCAGTAGTTAGAGCAAGACATAAATGCAGCGGAGAGACAAGATAACCGATTATTATTGAAGTTAAAAGTAGTGAAACATATGGTCCTTCAACACCGACAGGAAAAAGGGGTATAAATATTGCCAGCAGTATACCTGTAGCCGCCACGTGTACTCCTGTTATATATCCAGAAATAAAGCCCAAAACAATTATTATCAGAAACAACGGCAGACCCAGACCTGTCAGACCTTCTGCTATAATATTGATTACACCAGATTTTTCTAGAATTGTCTTAAACACCATAACACCAAAAATTATAAATGTTAACTTGTATTTTATTCCTTTAGTAAAAAATTCATAAAATCTATTTTTAAAAACTTCTATCTTTTTTTCTTCTGGCCAATTATTTAAAACTGCTGTCACTACACCTATTAAAACAGCCAATGGAAAATATATTTTTATTACCAAAGCCAAAAACAGTGTTATGAAAATAGGAAAAAACGCCCTGCTGAAATTATAAATATTTTCTGCAAACCCAGTTTTTGTCTCATGTTTTTCTTCTGTATCTAAATTTCTAAAAAGTACAAAAAAAGCAATTATTAATCCAGATAACATTATTACAATATTATATTTTACTATAGATGCTGCACTCTTATTTAACATACTGCTTGCAACAATAATAGATGAAAACAATGGATAGATAAAATACCCTATATGGCGGTAAAAAAGATTAATAGCTGTTTTTCTATTATTGTCTAAACCAATTTTATCTCCAGTTTCGTTTATCATCGGTGCAGAAAGTATTGCTCCTCCTGGAGCTGATAATGTACCAATCAGTGCCGGCAGAATCATACTCAAAAGTCTTCCATCTTTAAATATATTAATACAGGCATCTATCATCTTTCTCATATCTCCGGTCAGATCCATTAAAAAACCAAGCCCACTTATCAATGTCACGACCAACATAAGCTTTATTGTAGTAGGATCCTGCAGTGTTATTATGATATGCTCAAATAAATTAATAAATCCAAAACCACTAAAAAAATTAAGTATTACTGCTCCAAGGAAAAGAGATAATCCCATATTATAATCTTTGAAAATCAAAAAAATTGCTGTAGAAAAAGCAATAATTAATCCTATTATACCCAAAATAATCACCTCTAATTATTAAAATAAAAATCACAGATAGAAAAAGTGGATGAAGCTTTAAAACAGATTTCATCCACTTAATGTTATTATTAACTTCCACAGTAATTTAAAACTCTGGGTATATTAAATAATTCATCATGGCCGAGAACTTCTGCTTTTATCTTCTTACCAGAAGCAACTTCCAGCATATATTCAAATATTATTTTACCCATTGAATCTATATCTTCTTCACCCAGTATTACTTTCCCTGCATTTATATCAAGATTAAATTTCATTTTTTGAAAAGTATCATCATTTCCTGTTATTTTTATCACAGGTGCAATTGGAAAGCCGGTAGGAGTTCCTCTACCCGTTGTAAAGAGAACAATCTGTGCTCCACCTGTAACCAGACCTGTAGTAGATTCCCCATCCTGACCAGGAGTATCCATAAAGTTAAGACCTTTTGCCTGCATCTTTTCTGCATATTTTACTGCACCGGTTACTGGAGCTGTCCCAGTTTTATGAATGTTTCCAAGAGCTTTTTCCACAACTGTACTGACTCCTCCGTCAAAGTTTCCGGTAGAAATAAGTGCAGAACGATGCTTGTATTTTTCAGAGGCGGTTGCCCTTGCAAGTTCTCCCTCTGTTCTTTCAACAGAATTCAACATTTTTTCTGCCACTTCATCATCTACACAGCGGCGTCTTAAGATATGTTCGGCACCCAGCAATTCGGTCGTCTCACTAAATACTGAAGATCCTCCTTTACTTATCAGTATATCGGATGTTTTTCCTATTGCTGGATTTGCAGCAATACCTGAAGTGGCATCTGTTCCACCACATTCTAACCCAATTGTCAGCTCAGAAACATCGATTTCTTCTCTTTGATATGAATTTACTACTTCATTTAATTCATAGAGCTTTTCTGTACCGACAGTAACAGCTTTTAGAGAATCTCCTTCTTCCTGTATAACAACCTTTTCTACAGGTTTTCCACTCTCCTTCACGGCATCGTAAAACTCCTGTGGAGTAAAGCGCTCACATCCAAGTCCAACAATTAACACTCCACCTACATTAGGATGTGTCGCAAGATTTTTGAGTGTTCTTGCTGTCTGTTCCAAGTCCTCTCCAACCTGACTGCAGCCTACAGAATGGGTCAGACTAACGGCATCCTCTATATTTGCTGCTATCTGTTCTGCAACTTTGTTAGCACAAAACACTGAGGGAATCACTACCAAAAAATTTCTTACACCAGCAGAACCATCTTCTCTTTTATATCCCATAAATTTCATCTGTCATCACCTGCTTTCAACCTGCCGCGATCAGAAATTATATTATGATTATGAATCCAGGTTCCGGCAGAAATATCTTCTTTTGCATATGCGATTATCTCACCATATTTTATTATTTCTTCATCTTCTTTTATAGCATTAAGTGCTGCTTTATGACCAAACTTTATATCTTCTTTAAGTTCATATTTTTTGTCATTGTAAATATAATAATCTCCTTTAGATACATCAGAAAGAAGTACTGCTACATTGTCTTTTTCGCTTATTTTAAGTATATTTATTTCACTAATTTTAATCACTTCTCCCTATATTTAAAGACTGCACCTTCACCAGCATCACTCACCATCTTGGCATAAGTTCTGAGGAAACTGTTACCAGCCACTTTCATCGGGACTTTTTTCCAATTTTTTCTCCGCTTCTGCAGTTCTTCTTCAGAAACTTTTAGCTCAAGTTTTCTTTCTGGAATATTAATTTCTATTATATCTCCATCTTTAATAAAAGCGATATTTCCACCTACTGCAGCTTCTGGGGAAACATGACCGATACAAGGACCGCGTGTTGCTCCAGAGTATCGTGCATCTGTTATCATTGCCACAGATTTGCCAAGTCCCATCCCTACCAATATTGCAGCTGGAAGTGATAGTTCTCTCATTCCCGGGCCGCCTGCTGGTCCTTCATAGCGGATTACAAGTACATCACCAGGTTTAACCTTACCTGACAGTAGAAGTTCTTTAACCTCTTCTTCCGAATTAGCTATTACAGCAGGTCCGCTGTGAACAAGCATCTCTTCATCTACTCCACTTTCCTTAACAATAGACCCTTTAGGAGCAAGATTACCCTGTAGAACAGCAAGCCCACCTTTTTCTGCCAGCGGATTTTCGAGTGATTTAATTACTTCATTGGGAGTAAATTCTACTTTTTCAAGAAGATCACTCATCTTCTCACCTGTTATAGTTAGAAAATTTGTATATAACTGTGGTGAAAGGGCTTTAAGAACTCCATATACTCCTCCTGCTTTGTGGTAGTCACTCATGTTAAACTTAGAAGCAGGCTTAAACTTTGCCAGCAGTGGTGTGGTCTGGCTGTATTCATCAAATAATTTCAGCGGCAGTTCATAACCAAATTCAGAAGCAATTGCCTGTAGGTGTAAAATAGCATTTGTTGAGCCACCTACTGCCATCAAATATCTAACCAGATTTTTAATTGTATCTTCATTTATCATTTCTCTGGTAGTAATATTATTTTTTACAAGATCTACAGCAAGTTTACCTGTTTCCTTTGCTTTATGCATTCTCTGAGAATCAACAGCAAGCATTGTAGACGAACCAGGTATAGAAAGCCCCAGTGCTTCAACAAATGTACTCATGGTCATCGCTGTTCCCATCATAGAACATGTCCCGACAGTAGCACAGGTATTTGATTCTATTTCGTAAAATTCTTCTTCAGTTATTTCACCAGAATTTACTCTACCCATTGCTTCTTTTATATCACAGGTAACAAATTCTTCTCCAGCTATCTCCCGGGAAAGCATTACACCACCTGTTAAAAATGCAGTCGGCAGGTCAAGTCTGGCTGCCGCCATGAGCATACCAGGAACTATTTTATCACAGGAACAGAGCATAACAAGTCCATCATACTGTGATGCCTGAACCATTAGCTCTATTGAGGCTGCTATAATATCTCTAGACGGCAGAATATAATGCATACCTTTTCCCTGTGCAACAGCATCACAGGGAGCAATTGTATTAAATTCAACAGGCATTCCTCCAGCTCCATAAATACCTTCTCTTACATATTTAGCTAGATCTCTGAGATGATAATGAGCCGGATTACTTTCACTAAATGAGTTAACTATTGCTATCTGAGGTTTTTTGAGATCTTCATCTGTATATCCCATTGTTCTGTACATGGCTCTAGCATAAGCTCCTGTTAAACCTTCCATGTGTTTTTGACTTCTAAGTTCTTCCAACTATTTCACCTCCTGCTCATATTTAACTATCATTCTATGTGAATACTGCATTACAGCAATTCTTGTATCTTCTCCAAAATCAGCAAGTGCCTGATCTACAGCTTTCTGAGCTGTTTCTGCATAACTCATATGAATTTTTTCAAAAACATCTTTTTCAAGATACGGCTGAGCCATAACTACTTCATGGTCAGAAAGAACCTGGGCAACTCCATAAGCTCTATGGTGTCCCGGCTTGAATTCTTCAAAAGCTCCTACAACATTTACAACTTCTTCTGGAGATTTATGTTTAGCAAGTGTATCATAGAAAACATGATTATATATTCCATCTTTCATCGGTGATACCATAATCAATCGGGCACCTTTATCTACACATGGATATTTTACTGCTGAACCTGCAACAGCACAGACCCCCATGGCTGATACATGATATAGATTAGAATCTTTTGGATATCCACTTGCAACAATCAAGACATCTGCTTTTTCTGAAACTTTTACTTCGAACATATCTCTAACATAAGCAACTATATCTCTGTGTGCTTTTTCAACTTTTCCAGCCTGTACATAAAATAGTTCTTCTTCTTCGTTCATAACTCCATTTACCAGAAAATCTACTTTTGCCATCTCTGCCATTTCTAGACTTGAAAGATAAAATGGGTTATCTTCTACAATACCAAAACTGGCCTGCGGATTGTCAACTATTATAGGCCTGTGGGTGGAACTTATGGTCTCATCACTTGCAACTCCAACAGAAACCATCTTACCTCCACCACTAAATCCAGCAAATGGATGTGGTAAAACGGTGCCGAGAGCGATTTTTAAATCTGATTCGTAAAACTGCTTATTGATTTTGACAGGGTGACCAAAAGAAGTTTCTCCTAAATCAACCATTTCACTATCAAAAGCACTATGGCAGACATAATTTACTTTTCCATATACTGAACCAAGTTTATCTTTAACTTCTTCTTCATATGCTAGTCTGTGAGATCCCGGACCTATCATAACAGTGATATCATCGTTTTTTATTCCCGCTTCATTGAGTTTTTCTACAATGATTGGCAGTGCAATTTTTTCAATGTTTGGCCTGGAGTGATCTGTAATTGCAATAACTGCATTTTTTCTGTCTTCTGCAAGTGCTTTTAATGAATCTGCTGCAACAGGATTATTCAAAACTTTCTTTACTGCCGCCATAGTATCTTTTATTTTTTCTTTTTCCTCTACATCAAAAACACCAATTAGATTCTTTTTAGGAATATCAACAGAAACATATTCGTTTTTACCATAAGGTATTTTCACTTCCATATTATTCTTCCCCCAGTTTTTCTTCTGCCTTTTTATAAGCCTCCTCATAACTTAATTCTATCCTTGCTACACCAGATTTTACTGCTGCTTCCGCTACTGCTGCCGCAACATGTGGTCCAACTCTACTATCAAAAGGTTTTGGTATTACATATTCTTCTGTAAGTTCTTTCTCACTGACTAAGTCTGCAAGCGCCTGTGCTGCTGCGAGTTTCATCTCCATATTAATATCCGTCGCTCTTACATCCAGTGCTCCACGGAAAATTCCCGGGAAAGCAAGTACATTGTTGATCTGATTTGGATAATCAGAACGTCCAGTTCCTACTATCCTTGCGCCTGCTTTAAAAGCAAGTTCTGGATCTATTTCAGGATCTGGATTTGCCATGGGAAATACTATCGGATCATCTGCCATATCTTTTACCATCTCTTCTGTCATTACATTTGCTACAGATACTCCTAGGAAGACATCTGCTCCATTTATGACATCTCCTAACTTTCCCTTTTCTTTGTCAGGATTAGTTATCTTTGCAATTTTTTCTTTGATCTCATTCATGTTTCCTCTGCCTTCATAAAGAGCTCCACATCTATCTAAGAGTATGACATTTTCAGCTCCTTTTTCCATTATGATTCCGGCCATGGAAATTCCAGCAGCTCCTGCACCATTGATTACTACTTTTAAATCTTTGAATTTCTTATCTAAAATTTTAATTGAGTTCATAAGTGCACCCAAAGTTATAATTGCAGTTCCATGCTGGTCATCATGGAATACAGGAATGTTCATTTCTTCTTTTAATTTTTCTTCTATAATAAAGCACTCTGGTGCTTTTATATCTTCAAGATTTATTCCTCCAAATACAGGTTCTAACAACTTTACTGTATTGATTATTTCTTCTAAATCTTCTGAATCAAGACAGATTGGAAACCCATCTATTGCACCGAACTCTTTAAATAAAACTGATTTTCCTTCCATTACAGGTATAGAAGCATCTGCTCCTATATTTCCCAGTCCCAATACTGCGGTACCATTGGAAACAATAGCTACAAAGTTGCTTTTATTAGTGTATTTATATACATCATTACTGTTTTCGGCAATTGCTAGACATGGATAGGCAACTCCCGGAGAATAAGCAAGGGTTAAGTCATCTTCGTTTTCTACCTTAACCTTTCCTGCTACCTTTAATTTCCCCATTTTTTCTTCATGCATCTTTAACGCTTTTTCTTTTAAATTTTCCAAAATAACCATCCTTAAAGTTTAATTTTTTTTCTAACAGGACTCTTCCCACAAAAAATATTTTTTGTGGGAGAATATTTACTTTACAACCAAGACAGATGTTTTTGCATGTTTTATAATCTTTTCCGCTGTACTTCCCAGCAGCTTATCTTTTACTGTTTTATCACTTTTATCAGCAATAACTATTAAATCAAAATTATTTTCTTCAGCATAATTACATATATCTTGCCCTATATAATTTCCTTCTTTAACAACTCTTTCAGTCTCTAAACCCTTTTCTCCTAATTCAACCTCACACTGCCCATATAGTGTGCTGCATGTTTTTAAAGCTTCTTCTGTTTCTTTTTTTGTTTCTTCCAGATCGAGATTTAACTGTTCAAACTCTTCTTTAGATCTTATCAATTTGTGTTTAGTACTTATAATTGTCAGAAATGTAACTGAACCTTTGCATAAAAGAGCCATTTCTTGAGCTTTCTGAGCAACCGCAGAACAGCTTTCAGAACCCTTTACAGCAACTAAAATTTTAAACATTTCAATTGTCGCCTCCCCATATAATATACTAAGTGATATTGAAATTTATCATTATTTAAATAAAAATTTTATGCAAAAAATCATACTGCACAGCAAATAGCTCTTAATTCAGGATGATTCAATTTGTTTTGTTCTTCTGACTCATTACTCTTTAAGTTTTGGAAGTGTAGATATTCCATAAGGAATAACAAGAATTTTGACATCATCACCAAGTTCATCCATTGCATCTTTTAGTGCACTATCCAGGTCATCAAAGATATTTATAAAGAGTTTTTCTTTTATATCATCTGACAGTGATGAAACAAGATAAATCTCACTTTCGCTATGTATCATGGCGATCCGAGAAGCTTTGTGGCGTCCGAGAATAAAATCATCTTCCAACTCATCAATTAATTCCTGAGCAGATTTTCCTCCTGTAAGTGCATCACCAAAATGATCTTCTCCAAGCCCATCTTCACATTTAGCAGCAATTATAATTTTACCACCTTTTTTTACGGCAAGACTGGCGTTTTCCATAGCTTTATGTGTCTGATAGAGGTCAATATCTTTTGGCATTCCACCAGGTGTGGTAACTACTATATCAGCAAGTTCATCTATTTCGCTCTGATATATTTTTTCTATATAATCTTTACCTGCACGGTGGGCAGCAGTTACTTCACCAGCAACAACCTTTATCAGCTTTTTGCCACTGTTAAGCACAGCATTAACCATAAAATCTATGCCTATCATTTCGCCAATCTCTTCTATTTCTTCGCGAACAGGATTTCCTTCTATCTGTCCACCTCTTGCCATTGGATCTAAGAATTTCTGATGATTCTGTAGAATAGTTTTTCGACTGCACACACCTGGTGCGAGTGCTTTTGCACCTCCACTAAATCCGGCGAAATAGTGGTATTCCAAATTACCTGTTGCTATAATAAAATCTGAATCAAGGACCTGATCAAAGATTTCTATTTCTGTACCTCTTTTACTTGTACCCACATTTCTGCAGCTTTCAACCTCATGGTCTATGCACTCTATTCTATTATAGATCTCTTCTCCAACAAGTTTTTTCTTTTCCTCTTCAGTCTGTTTTCTGTGTACTCCCAGCCCAAAGACAATTTTTATATTTTCGTCTTTAACTCCTGCTGAGTTTAATTCTTCAACAATAGGAGGGAGAAGCAAATAGGAAGGAGAAGGTCGAGAAATATCACTGGCTAAAATTACAACTTCATCTTGATCTTTTACTAAATCTTTGAGCTTTTTACTCTTAATAGGTTCAGCCAGTGCTCTTATCACTTCTGCCTCAGGATTTTTCAGAGCTTCAACATCTTCTGGCATCAGTTCTGCCATTAGATTTTGTTCGAGAACATTTACCTTTACTTTTTCGTGGCCGTATTTTAATTTAAATTCCATAATACTCCACCTCACTATATATATTTTTTACAAAGATCAGGAATGTCTGTCAGTTTCCTTGCAACTTCAATCCCGGCTTCTTCAAGTTTTTCTTTTTTGTAATTTGCACTACCTTCTCCACCTGGAGAAACTATAGCACCTGCATGACCCATTCTTTTTCCTTCAGGTGCAGCCTCTCCTGCTATAAATGCAATAACAGGTGTTTCCATATTTTCTTTGACATACAAGGCAGCTTCTTCCTCATCTGTGCCACCGATTTCTCCAATCATCAAAACAACCTCTGTTTCTGGATCTTCTTCAAAAAGGGGCAACAAATCTTTAAATGTTATCCCCTGTAAAGGGTCACCACCTATACCAACAACTGTAGACTGACCAATTCCATTTATTGTCAGGTTGTTAACTGCTTCATAAGAAAGAGTAGCACTTCTTGAGATCATGCCCACACTGCCTTCTTTATAGATAATATCCGCCATAAATCCTAATTTAGATTTTCCAGGAGATATAATTCCTGGTGTATTGGGGCCAATTAATGTGCAGTTATTTTTATTTGCATATTCTCTACAGTAAAGCATATCATGGAAAGGGATACCTTCTGCAACCGTAACAACTACCTCAAGACCTGCATCAATCGCCTCTAAAATAGCATCTCTGCTGAATCTTGGAGGAACAAATAGTATGCTTGCATCTGCACTTGTTGCTTCTGCTGCTTCTTTTACTGTGTCAAATACAGGCAGACCGTTAATTTTCTGGTCACTTTTCCCAGGTGTTACTCCCCCAACTACATTTGCACCATATTTTAACATCAAATCAGCATGGAAACTTCCTTCACGTCCAGTAATACCCTGAACAATAATTTTAGTATCTTTATCGATAATAATACTCATACTATTCACCCCCCTTAATTGTTTTTACAACTTTTTCTACCACTTCTTCTAAATCAGATGCCGCCTCAAGTCCTGCTTCTTTAAGTATTTCTATACCTTCATCGCGATTTGTCCCCTGAAGTCTGCAGATAACAGAAATCTCAGATGGTACTTTTTCTAAAGATTTGCTTACACCTGTTGCAATTTCATCACACCTTGTTATACCACCAAAGATATTGAATAATATTGACTCAACATCACTGTCCTGTAAAACTACATCAAAAGCTTTTTGTACCTTTTCAGAAGTAGCTCCTCCACTCAAGTCAAGTATATTTGCTGCATTCGCTCCATGTCGCTGCAGTGCGTCAAGTGTCGAAATAGCAAGACCGGCACCATTACTTATTACTGATACATTTCCACTCAATTTGATAACAACAAAACCAGCCTGACGACCAATTAACTCCATTTTTTCTTCTTTTTCTTCATCCCACATTGTGAGAAGTTTTGACTGTCTGTATCTTGCATTATCATCCATCTCTAATTTGCCATCAAGAGCTTTTACACTTCCATCAGCCAGCAGGGCAAGTGGGTTGATTTCTACTAATAAACAGTCATTATTTTTAAATATATCATAAAGCTTCTTTACTATTGGTACAATTTTTTTGCTCATTTCTCTGTCAAAATCGAAAGCTTTTACTATCGGATTCAGATGAAAATTCTGAAATCCTAAAACAGGATCAATATTAACTTTAACAACTTTTTCTGGTTTTTTTGCTGCAACTTCTTCTATATCCATTCCACCTGAACGGCTGAAAATAAGTGTGTCTGTTTTTTTGCTTCTGTTTAATGTTAATCCCAGATAGTATTCTTCTTCTATATCCTGTAGCTCTTCAATTAATAGTCTATTTACTTCTTCACCTTTTATTTCCATATTAAATAGCTTTTCTGCCATTTTTTCTACTTCCTCTTTAGTTGAAGCAAATTTAATTCCACCAACTTTACCTCTTCCACCCACATGGACTTGAGATTTTAGGGCAACCTTATAATCCAGTTCTTCTGCTTTTTTTACAGCTTCTTTTACTGAAAGTGCCAGCTGGCCAGCAGGGGTTTCTATC
The DNA here is from genome assembly GCF_000350165.1 of Halanaerobium saccharolyticum subsp. saccharolyticum DSM 6643. Classification (NCBI taxonomy): domain Bacteria; kingdom Bacillati; phylum Bacillota; class Clostridia; order Halanaerobiales; family Halanaerobiaceae; genus Halanaerobium; species Halanaerobium saccharolyticum. Next base: position 93,099 of record NZ_CAUI01000010.1, on the reverse strand, counting down.
CCATTTTCCGAAAAAATTTCTTTAGCCTGATATTCGTATATTTTCAAGTTAGCTTCACTCCTTTTCTGACTGCACTTTTTTAGCAAGTTCCATACCTAATTGGAAGGATTTCATATTTACTTCTTCTGTCCCTTTAGGAATTCTTCCCTTTATTGCTTTTTTGTATACATCTAATTCTGCTATATCTGTCAGCTCTGCCACTGCTCCTATAAAAGCTATATTTGTCGGCAGTATTGTTCCCAGCTCTTCTTTTACTTCTTTTGTAAATGGTATTCGATATAGATTTTCTGTATTGATTTCTGGAATATCTTCAATTAAAAATGAATCTAAAATTATCAGGGCATCTTCTTTTGCATCAGCATAATATTTGCTGCATGACTGCTGTGAAAGTGCCACAAATATATCCGGATTTTTAACTGCAAGGTTTGTAATCCCTTTTTTATTTGCAATTACCTCTCCTCTGCTTGCACCTCCACGGGCCTCTATACCGTGAGACTCTCCCTGTATTACATTATAGCCTGAGGCTGTCAGTATATCGGCAAAGATAATACTTGCCAGCACAAGTCCTTGTCCTCCTGAACCACTGAATCTTATCTCTAACTGTTCAAGTTTTTTTAAACTCATTATCCTTCACCTTCTTCTTTAAATCCTGTCAGTCTATCATATGTTTCTACATATTCTGGCTTTTCCTCATCTACAAGTATACCTCTAATTAATTTACCTTTTAATTCTTCTTCAGTCATCTTTTCTGCTTGTTTTTTGGTTACTGTCAGCTCTTTTAGATGTTTTACTAATTTAGAAGGCTGTTTCATATTATTTTTTCTCCCAAAATGAGTAGGACAAGTTGTAAATATTTCAACTAAAGAGAATCCTTTGTGTTCTATAGCTGCCTTCACTAAGCCTTTTAGCTCTCTTACATTGTAGACATCTCCACGTCCAACAAAAGTTGCTCCTGCCCCTTCTACAAGCTTACATACATCCATTTGATTTTCTGTCATCCCAAATGGTGCTGTAGAGGCAAATCTTCCTCTCTCTGTTGTCGGCGCATACTGTCCTCCTGTCATTCCATATATCTCATTTGTTGCTACTACTGCGGTAATATCGATGTTTCTTCTAGCTGCATGGATTAAATGATTACCCCCAATTGCTGCTGCATCTCCATCTCCCATAAATACTATTACATTTAATTCTGGATTGGCAAGTTTTACTCCTGTTGCATAGCTTAACGCTCTTCCATGTGGTGTTCTGAGAGATGGAAAATCTGAATATACCGGTAATCTACCCGCACATCCGATCGCACATACCATCACTGTTTTATCCTGATCTAAGCCCAGATCTTCTACTGCCTTAAGCATGGACTTCCAGGCTGTACCATGGGTACATCCCGGACAGGCAAAATGAGGCATCTGATCTGTTCTCAGTAAATTATCCAATTTGCTCATATATTTATCCTCCTTATGAATTTACTTCCATAATTTTATTGTAGAGTTCTTCTACACTTATGTGTCCACTATCTACTCTGTTGTGCTGTATCACTTCTGCTTTTCCTTCTAGAGCCTGTTTTACCAGTCCAGCTGTCTGGCCTAAATTCATCTCTGCCACTATTATCTTATCCACTCTTTTTGCTATCTCTTTAAGCTCTTTTTCTGGGAACGGCCAGATTGTTATCGGCCTGATAAGCTCTACTTCTACTCCCGCTTTTTTTGCTTTTTTGATTGCACCTTTTGCCGGTCTGGTGGTTGAACCAAATGCAAAAATGGCTATTTTAGCTTTTTCATTTTTTTCGTTCTCCAGCATTACTATATCATCATAGTATCTATCTAATTTGGAGTTGATTCTCCTTACATTAGCATCTATTGTCGATGGTGTAAGATCCGGTATTCCATCTTCTCCGTGGATCATGCCAGATATATTGTACCTGTATCCTCCACCCAGTGGTGGCAGTACTGGTAATCCTGTTTCATCTATTTTATACGGTAGATACTCATCTTTGGGATCTGCATCTGTGCGTCTTTCTACTATTTCCAATTCATCTTTATCCGGTATTACTATACTTTCTCTCATATGTGCTAAGAGCTCGTCCATTAAGATTACTACTGGAACCATATACTTTTCTGAAAGATTGAATGCTTTTACTGTGATCTCATATGCTTCTTTTACTGATCCAGGCATTAATGCTATACGTGGGCTGTCTCCATGTGATCCCCATTTAGCCTGCATTATATCCGCCTGATGTGGTTTTGTAGCTCCACCTGTGGATGGCCCTACCCTCTGTGCATTGTATATTACTATCGGCAACTCTACCATTGCTGCATAGCCCAGGTTTTCCTGCATCAGGCTAAATCCTGGTCCACTTGTTGCCGTCATCGATTTTTTTCCTGCTGCTGATGCACCTATTATTGCTCCTATACTTCCCAACTCATCTTCCATCTGTATAAATCTTCCTCCGTGGGAAGACAATTTTTCTGAAAGTATTTCTATTACTTCTGTTGAAGGGGTAATCGGATATCCGGCACAGAATTTCAATCCTGCTGCCAGGGCTCCTTCAGCTACTGCTTGATTACCCTGCATTAATACTGCTTCTTTCATATACTTAATCCTCCTCTACTATTTCTATTGCAAAATCAGGACAGCGCAACTCACACAGCATACAGCTGATACATGCGTCTGCATCCACTACCTTAAGTTTTCCTGTAATGTCTAGTTCTAATACATTTGTTGGGCAAAAGTCTACACATATTCCACAGCTTTTGCACCATTTTTGATTAGTTTCTATCTTTGTTTTTGTCTTGCTAACAGTTTCTACCATAAATGTAACCCTCCTAAATTTAAGTTATCTATTTGTCTGTAAAAGCAACTTTTCTCTCTCTATAAAATGTGTAGAATGCAAAGCCCATAGAACCAACTATCATAATAATTAATACCCAGTTGATTAATCCTTTGAATAGAACAGCGGGATTACCTGCCCCCATCAGAAGAGCTCTTCTAACATTTGATTCTGCCATCGGACCCAGTATTAATGCCAGTACCGCAGGGGCAGAGTCTATGTTAAGTTTACGCATTAAATATCCTAGTAAACCAAAAGCCAACATTAATCCAGAATCAAACAAACTGTTTTGAATTGCATAAGATCCTACAATACTCAACACTATAATAATCGGTCCTAAGACCGCTGTAGGTATTTTAACAACATTTATAAATAAATTTGCTCCATAATATCCGAGCACAAGCATAATAAAATTACCAATAAGAATTGCTCCCATAAAGGAATAAACAATATCTGCATTCTGTGCAAATAATCTTGGACCAGGATTTAATCCCTGAATCAAAAGACCACCAATAAGAACTGCAGTAACACCATTACCAGGAACACCTAAAGTTAAAAGCGGAATTAATGATCCTCCGGTTACACCATTATTAGCTGCTTCCGAGGCTGCAATCCCTTCACTATAGCCTGTACCAAATTTTTCGGGGTTTTTAGACCATCTTTTCCCCTCATTATATCCAACATAAGATGCAATGTTTGCTCCAGCACCAGGAATAATCCCTATTAATGTTCCAAGAATACCTGATCTTAAATATGTTGGCCAGATTTCCTTTATCTCTGCAAAAATTTCTTTTGGAGAAATAATTTTATCTGTTTTCATAACACTTATACCTTTATTTAACTTTCCACTTTCTAAAGTCTCTAAAACCTGTGGAATAGAATATAATCCTATCAGCAGAACAATAACCTGAACACCACTCTGCAAATTTACATTTTCAAATGTAAATCTTGAAGTACCTACCAGTGGATCCATTCCCACTACACCCACAAAAAGACCAATTGCCGCTGAAATAAAACCCTTGATCGGATTATCAGCAGATAGTGTTACAATTATAGATAAACCAAAAAGTGCAACCCAGAAATATTGAGCTGGGCCAAATTCTAAAGCAATTTTTGCAAGCGGCGGTGAAATAAACAATAAGGCAAGAGCACTTATTACCCCACCAGTAAAAGAAGAAGTTATAGAAATTTTTAATGCTTTATCTGCTTCGCCATTTGTAGTCATCGGATAGCCATCAAGTGTTGTAGCAACAGAAGCAGGTGTTCCAGGTACTCTTATTAATATTGCAGATATTGAACCTCCATAAATTGCTCCAATATATATACTTCCAAGTAAAATAAGTCCATAGGCTGGCTCCATAGCAAAAGTTATAGGAATCAATAGAGCAACTCCCATAGTTGCAGATAAACCGGGCATAGCACCAATTGTTATACCTCCAGCAACACCAGAAATCATTAAGAAAATACCATAAAAACTAAAAATTGTCGAAAAAGCTTGAAGCAACGAATCCCACATATATTTTACCTCCTCAATTTATTTTAAGATAGAATTCCCATTGGTAATGGTACATTTAAAAACAGTCTAAATACTAAAAATAAAAACACGCTAAAAAAGAGGGGGTAGAGAAATAAAATCTTTTTGTTTCTATAACCAAGAATAATTGTTAATGAAAATAAAAATAATGGTGTTACAATAAAGTATCCAACTTTATCAATCAATACAAAATACAGTATGCTAATTCCAATAATCATTGCCATTCTCTTAACATTAATATTTTCTGTTTTTTCTTTTCCCTTATAAAAATCAAATTGAGCCGCTAAAAACAAAGCAGCCGAAAGAACTATTCCCCCCATAAAAATTGCTTTGGGAAACGAACTGGCTCCTCCCATTTCATATTCCCCCGCTTTAATATAACCAGCCACACTTAAAATAAAAATTATAGCGGCAGTAATTTTATCTTTTACAGCCATTTCCATTGTTTTCCCTCCTTAATCAACTTAAATTTCATTGAGAGGGAGAAGCATATGCTTCTCCCTTTGCTTTAATTTTTTTATGTTCTTTATTACCACTGGAACTTTTTGTGTAATTCTTTAATGTTACTATTATATCTTTCAAGAACTTTTTCAGCGTTATCTAATACTTGAATATCTAGAGGCTGCTGAGCTTTAGTAGCCTTTTCTATAAATTCCGGGTTCTTCGCTGCTTTTCTTGCTGCATCTGCTAAAATTTGAAGTTTCTCATCAGAAACTCCTTTCAACAATGAAATACCACGACTAGAACCAGAAATTACATTATAACCACTTTCTTTAAATGTTGGAACATCTGGTAAATCTCCATATCTCTTTTCAGACATAACTCCTAGGACTCTCATCTGACCGGATTCCACAAATTGAACTGCTTCACTTGCGTTGATTGCAGCAGCCATAATGTGTCCACCAAGCAGAGCCGTTCTGTTAGGTGCAGCACCTGTAAATGGTACTGGAGTAAATTTAGCACCAGTTCTATCCTGAAGCATCAAAGTTGCTATATGGTCGTCTCCACCAATTCCTGAGTTGCCAATTGTTAATGAACCAGGATTTTCTTCTGCAAATTTAACGAATGATTCTAAATCAGGAAATCTATCATCATCTGCTTTAACTGCTATTACGCCTGGGTCAGTAACTAAGTTAATCAAAGGCTGATATGCATCAATTGAATATTGGGTCTCTCTCATAAGTGGATTAGACACAAAATGTGGTAAGTTAGTAAATCCAATTGAATATCCATCAGGATCCTGGTTATATAACCATGTAATACCAACTTCAGCGTTAGAACCAGGTTTGTTTAAAATAGCAATACTTTCATCTAATTCTTCTTCTAAATATGGAGCAAATAGTCTTGCTATTACATCAGTTCCACCACCGGCTGAAAAAGGAACCATTAATGTAATTGTCTTGTTAGGATAATCAGCTGCTATTACACCACTACTCAGACTTAAAACCAAAAGAGCCATCAGAACAAAAGTCATAATGCGTTTCATAAAATATTTTCCTCCTCTTATTTTCTACTAAATTCTAATTTTTACAATTAGTTGGAACTAAAAGTATAGACAGAATAAAAAATATCTCACCTCCTAATACATTATTTTTTTATTTTAACTTCTCTTGTAGCAACAATATCACAGTCTAATCCCGCAGGAGACTCAATAATAATATCTCCTACTGAAACAGGGGCATTCACATTCACATCATCAATTACATTCATAATATCCATTACCTTTTCTAATGGTACTGGTTTACTGGTCTTTACGCTTACAAGAGAAGTATCCCCATCTTCAACCATCACTGAAGAAGTCAGTGTTCTAAGTGGATTCTTTATTTCCTGTTTTGCATAGTCTTTGCCTTTTGGACAGACTGCACCTTCAATTTCTATTATTTCATCATTCATATATTTTACTTTTATATCACAACCATTTGGACATAATATACAGGATATATATTTTTTTTCTACCATTATTCGACCACAACCTTTATATTATATTTTTCCATTGGTTTAATTTTATCTTTGTTCACCTTTATCTTTATCATTTCTGATGGATTTAGCTTTTTAAAAAGTTCTTCATGAAGAACTTTTCCATCAGCAATAACCTTTATTTTCTTATCTTTATCAGGTTTTCTTACTCTCATAGAAAATATTTGATCTTTTCCTTTAGAAATAACCTGTGGAATTACATATCCTATACCACTACCGGTTTCAACAAATATGTTTTCTTTATTTAATTTATGACCTTTTTTAATATATTCAGATGCAGCTCTGCCTGCTTTTTCTGCTTCGTCAGAAACAAAATCCACCAGATCATGAACATGGAGAACATTTCCACAGGCAAATATGCCGTCAACATTTGTCTCTAAATTGTCTTTTACCACTGCTCCACCTGTTGTGTTATCTAACTGAACTTTTGCTTTTTTGGAAAGCTCATTTTCTGGAATAAGTCCAACAGAAAGAATTAAAGTATCACACTTTATCTCATATTCTGTACCTGCAATCGGATTAAATAACTCATCAACTTCTGCCACAATCACTGATTCTAGCCTGCCATCACCTTTAACATCTATTACTGTATGATTTAGCTTAAGTGGAATATCATAATCAACAAGACACTGATTTATATTGCGCCTTAATCCATTTGAATAAGGCATAATTTCCAGTACTGTCTTTACATCTGCACCTTCTAATGTCAGCCTTCTGGCCATAATTAAACCTATATCTCCAGAGCCAAGAATAACGATTTTTTTACCAACCTGTATATTCTGTAGATTCATTAAATTCTGTGTAAGTCCTGCAGTATATATTCCGGAGGGCCTGTCACCAGGTAAACTTATTCCACCTGCTGTTCTTTCTCTGCTTCCCATAGCCAGAATCACAGCCTCAGCTTTGATGTGGAGAATGCCTTCATTTTCATTAAATGCTTTAATTTCCTTTTCATCTGTTAATTCTGTTACTATAGTATTTGTCATAATTTCTATTTCTTTTCCTCTGACTTTATCTATATAACGGTGAGCATACTCTGGTCCTGTCAGCACTTCTTTAAATTTGTGCAGCCCAAAACCATCGTGGATACACTGGTTTAAGATTCCCCCTGGCCTATCTTCTCTTTCGATAATTAATATATCTTCAATTCCGTCTTCATATGCAGCAAGTGCAGCAGCCAGCCCTGCAGGTCCTGCTCCAATAATTACGAGTCCTATTTTAATCATTTTATTCCCACCCCTTTGCCTGTCCAGCAAAAAGATTGGAGTTATTGCCTTCCAGCTTAATTTCATCTAGACCCATATCAAATTCATCCTGCATGATTTCTATTATTCTGGACATACAGTAACCGCCCTGACATCTTCCCATTGTGGCTCTAGCTCTGTATTTTACTCCTTTTAATGTTTGTACTCCAAGAGGATTATTTAATGCATCTATTATCTCCTGCTTTGTTATATTTTCACATCTGCAAATTATTTCTCTGTAATTGGGATTATCTGCAGCAAGTTCTTTTTGCTTTTCTTCAGAAAGTTCATAAAATTTGGTTATTCCTTTTCTTGTTTTTACAAAGTCTTCATTTTTCTTTAATTTTTCCATTTCATCTATTATTTCTGTAACATATTTTGCAATACCTGGAGCAGAAGTCAGTCCAGGTGATTCTATTCCAATTAAATTAATAAAGTTATCATATTTGGGGCTTTTTTCTATAATAAAATCTGTGAATCCACCGACCTCAGGTGGAACAATTTTGCTTCTAATACCAGAATAACTTCTAATCACCATATCTCGAGAAAGTTTGGGCAGAAACTCTTTTGCTTCTTTTATCAATTTATCCATTACTTTTTTTGTTGTAGCCTCATTATCAACATTATCGATGTATTCATTGCTAGGTCCAATCAAAATATTTCCTTCTACAGTCGGAGTAAGGTGAATTCCATATCCGCCAGCATTTTCTGGTGGTGCTGGATAAACAAGTCTTGACAGAAGCCCCGACGCATTTTTGTCCAGAACGTAATATTCACCTCTGCAGGGATATATTTCATATCTATCTTCACCAGAAAAAGATGCTATTTTATCTGAATGAAGACCTGCAGAATTGATAACATAATCTGTCATAATTTCACCTTTGTCTGTTTTGACAGAAAATTTGTGATTTTTTTTATTTATTTCTAACACTTCTGTATTCAGGTTGATCTCAACACCATTTTGATATGCATTCTCTGCAAAGGCTATTGTAAGTTCATATGGACTTGTAATTGCACTATTGGGAGAATACATCGCTGCTTTACCTGATATGTTCGGTTCTTTTTCTTCTATAAAATCTTCACCAACTATATGCAGTTCTGCACCATTCTTTCTTCCGATGTACTGCAGATTATATAGTTCTGCAACCTGTTTCTCTTCTACAGCTACCACTAATTTACCTGTCTTTTCATATGGAACATCCAGATCTCTGCAAATTTCTTCAAAATGATTGTTGCCGTACATACATACATCTGCTTTAAGTGAACCCACAGGTGCTGTAAAACCAGAATGAACTACACCACTATTGCTGTTGCTAGCACCCTGCCCTACATCATTTTCTTTTTCAATAAGTAATACATCAGTTTTGTATTTACTTAATTCTCTTGCAATAGCAGTGCCTACTACACCACCTCCTATTATTGTAATATCGTAGTTTTTTTTCAAAACTGACCCTCCTAATTATTTTTTAAATTTTCAATATAAACTTTATTTAAAAAGTTTTTAGAATTTTTTAACTTGCAAGACTATAATATGATAAAAATTGAATATTTACTTTCCGAATCTTGTTGCTTAGCTTTTGTTCAACATATATTGTTGTAATTTCTTAAAATGTAATATATACTTAAAATTAAATAAAGTTGTAAATTATGGAGGTTAAAAAAATGGATAAAAAAGATGACAATATTTATAATGAAAGTAAGTTGACGAATGATTTTAGCATTTCACACAGGAAAACATCCTCAACTGTAAAATATTTTAAGCACTATCATAATGCATATGAGATCTTGTTGCAGAACAGTGGTTCAGGAGAGTTTTTTATAAAAGATAACAACTATAATATGACGTCAAAATCAATTTTTTTAATCGATAAATTTGATATACACAAGACTCTTGTTAAGAAAAATTCCGCCAATTATGATCGCTTTGTTTTACAGATGAAAGGTCCTTTTTTAAAAAACAACTGTATATTTGAAAAATATGATTTTCATTTAACAGATATATTTAAAAAAAATATTAAATACATAAAACTTAAAGATCAGGACTATAAAAAAATTAAGTATCTGACTGAAAAGATAATCATGGAGTCAACAAAAAAGAAATATATGTTTCAGCCTATCGTTCACGCTTATTTGCTAGAAATGGTTGTTATTATTGATAGAATTATAGAAATTGAGACAAAATACAGTAATAAAAATGACAAAAAAACCAATCCCAACCTTCAGCTGGCTGAAATAATAGCCTATATTAATCAAAATTATAAGAATAAAATAACTCTTCAGAATATTGCCGAAAAGTTATATATTAGTAAATATTATTTGAGTCATTTTTTTAAAGATAGTACAGGTTTTACAGTCATAGAGTTTGTCAACAACAAAAGAATTATGGAAGCACAGAAACTGTTGATAAAAAGCAGTGAAAATATAACTGATATTGCAGTAAATGTAGGATTTAATTCATTGACACATTTTGAAAGAACTTTTAAAAAAATAAATGGAATTACTCCCACCCAGTACAGAGGAATAGAAAAATAAAGTTTAGATTGACCCACAAATCATATGTAATTAATATGAATGGTAATTCTTATCGAATGAAAGAAACTGAAAAGTAGCTGGTTGAGTAAATTAATATTATTTTTTGCGTACCCGGGTCAATTTTAAATTAATAAAAGAATCAAATTTCACTTGGCAAAAACGATTCCACTACCGTTATTTGTCAATAGAATCACATAAGAATTATGATAATGTTTATGATCTCTTAATATCAAAGTTTTTTTCTGTGTGAAACGATAAAATCTTCGATAAAAAGGCTAAAATCAGATTTGCTGTGATCGATATCATTGATCATAAGAATTCACTTCCTTTAATTTTGTTTTTCCGCTTAGCACAAATTTGTATCTTAAAAAAATAACACCAATAAGGCAGAGTAATAAAAATAAACTGGAAACAACAAATATATAATTTAATTTAAAAGCGCTGTACATATAACCGAATAAAAGAGCGAATGTTGTTGTTGCAAAGCTTACACTTGACTGCCAGATGCCGATAGAAAAACCTCTTCTTTCTGGGCTAACAGTTTCAGCTGCAAGTGCATTTAATATTGGATTTAGAACTGTAAATCCTAAAGATATTAAAAATACATTAAGAACAAGAAAATAAAAATTAGTCAAAAAAGGAAGCAGCATGATAGATAAAGCTGGGATTGTTATCCCACCATAAACAAAGATCATTCTTCCATATTTATCAGATAAACTGCCCATTATACTGCCAAATATTATCTGTGACAGGCCTTTAACACTTAATATAAAACCAACTGCTTTCAGAGAAAGGCTGATTTCATTCAAATAAAGAGGTAGATAGTTATCTGTTAATATCATAATTGAAGAGATTGTAAAACCACTTAATATAACTATAAGATATTCTGGGTTTTTTAATAGAAGTTTAGTTTCATCAATAAAATTATTATCTTCCGCTGGTTTTGTTTTTTTCTTTTTAACTTCAATATTAGGTAGATTTTTTAGGAGAAGAGCATTTAGAAAAAAAGACATTAATAATATGATGAAAAGAGAATAATAACCCCACAAGTCGCTTACAAAACCTCCTAAAATAGGACCAATAAAAAATCCCATTCCTATTCCTGCTGTTCTTATACCAAGATTTTTCCCCCGCTCATCAGCATCCATCTCTGAAAAATAAAAAGCTGTACTGGCCATAAAAGCGGCTCTACTTGTACCGGTTAAAAACTGAGCAGTACATAAAATAAAAAAGTTTCTCGGAAAAAAATAAAATATTAGCCCAATTATAAATATAAGGTTCGAAAATATAAGCACATTTTTACTACCTATTTTGTCAATTAAAAAACCTATGTAAATTTTGGTAAACCCACTTGGTAGATTGTAGAAGAATATAATCTGTCCAATTAAAAATTGAGTTATACCAAATTCTTTTGCGTAAATTGGAATTAATGGCAAGAAAAAGTATGTTTGTGTTGTCATTAGAACATGCAGAGTAAAAATAAATATCTTTCTTTTTTTCATATTGTATATCTTTCCCTTCTGAGATGAATTTATTATTCTTATATTCTCAAAAAAATAATATAATTCTTTATTTTTAAAATCATACAACAATATATGAAATAAATTTCACGTCAAAATATTCTATTATATTAATATAAGATAAACATTCTATTAATTAAATCCAATCCTTAATAGGTTGTTTAAATAGAACTATGATAACCTGTTTTAAAAAAATAATCCTTCTTTAAGTGGTTAAATTATTTATTAGCGAAATAAAAACCAAACCACTAAGAAGAATAATTATGACAATTATATTTTAAAAATCCAACAACGGTCAAGTGAACTTTGACGATATGATTATAGATAGCATATCAGTTTTTAATTAATTTTTTCTTTCTCCTTATCAGCTAGCACTGGTTTTTCTATATTATCCTCATGATCTTTAAGTTCTTTCAATCTATGCTGTCTTCTATCAACATGATTGTTGCCGACTTTTTATTTCTCATTCTTTAAAGTTCAAATAATCAGCTCTTTCTTTTTTATTTTTATATGCATTTGTTCGCTTTTCTAGCAAAAAAATTAGCTTATTCATTTTAAAAAAATAGATATTTTTCTCATTTTTATCCCACTCCCTTCCCTGGAGTGATTTTTTTGATTTTAAAGTAGTTTTCTTTTTTATATTAACAAAATAAACAAAGCCCTTAATCCTATGAGAATAGGTGGATAGTTCTTTGATTAAACTTTTCAGTTTATCAATTTTAAGTTCATTCTCAAACTCCAGTATGATATTTTCTGGTTTATTTAAGTCAGTAAATTCCATCTTCTTTCAAATTTTTCCAACATCTTTATTAGAAGAAAAATTATTTTCCAGGATATCTATATTAAGCTCAGAATAACTGCTTTTAATTATTTCTGCACTTGGATTTAAAGAAATAATTATGCTTTCAATCTTATCCAATTCTTTATTATCAACTAAGTCAGTTTTATTAATTATAACCAAATCACTGTATGCTACCTGTTCTCTGGCCAAGTTTAATGCTTTAAAAATCTTATTAAAATTAGAAGCCTCTGCTATACTAATCATTCCTCTAAAATCAAATCTATCATCTGTTATTTTAGCCACATCAGCTAAAATGCTGTCGATACTTTTAGGTCTTGACATCCCCGAACTCTCAACTAGTAAATAGTCTAAGTCAATATCCTTGTATGATAATATCGATTCTACAAAAGACCCTGATAAACAGCTGCAAAAAAATAGAACCGTTGTTTATTTCAACTATGCCATCATCATTTTCCAAATCAAGCATCTTGGCATCTACATTAGTCTCACCAAACTCATTAACAATAACTCCAGTTTTTTTATCTTTAAGCTGCCCCAGTAAATTATTCAAAAATGTTGTCTTACCTGCTCCCAAGAAGCCGGTAATAATTATTAGTGGGATCTTATTGTGAATGTTAAATAAGATTTTACACCCAATAATTTTTAAAAATGGTTTCTCTGTAAGTCAATCTGTAGCTATCACCATCTAAATTGATGATTTAGCACTTATGAATTATACGATCTAAAATTGCAGCTGTAATAGCCTGATCACCTATCAATTCACCCCAGTCTGAAGGACCTTTATTTGAGGTGATAATAATTTAAGTCTAACCATACAGTTTGTTTATCAGCTGGAAAAAGAGGTTGGATTCCTGCTTTTCCATAGCCATAAACATAATGTCATCGATAATTAAAAGATCACTCTTTAAAACTCTAAATAAATTGTATAATTAAATGCACGCGGTAATTTGATAAAAAAATAGACACATACCTGTACCTTTTGTATAATGTTAATAACCACAAAAACATTAGGAGGGTACAGAATATGTGTCAAAGTAATTGTAACACAAAAAGAAGCAAAGGTGAACACCTAAGTTATGAAGATCGCGTAAAGATAGAACATCTATACAATCAACAGGATAAAAATTATACTGAAATAGGTAAAGAACTAAACTGTCATAGAACTACAGTAAGTCGTGAAATTAAAAAGGGTGAAATAGAGCAAAAGAATACTGCTAAAGGACCGGATTTAAAAATAGGCGATAATAATAAATTAGCAGAATTTATAAAAGAGCAAATACTTAAATTAAGATCTCCTGCAGCAGTAGTAGATGATATTAAAAAATCAGATGATTATGAGACAGAACTACACTGGAAAACAATCTATAATTATATAGATAAAGGTGTTTTGGATATAGATAGAGATGATCTCATACATGGTAACTATAAAGTTGAAAAAGATAGGCCTAAAGAAAGTGCTAGTACTACTAGACGTAAGGAAGGCCGGACAATTAGGGACAGACCTGAAGAAGCTGATACCAGGGAAGAATTTGGACACTGGGAGATGGATTTGGTAGAGGGTTTAAAGGAAAAAGGAGAGCCATTTTTACTGGTTTTAACAGAAAGACAGACCAGACAGGAAATCATAGAAAAAATACCAAACAAGAAATCAGAATCTGTGGTAAAGGGGTTAGATCGTATAGAAAGACGATTTGGAGTAGTGAATTTCAGAGAGACATTCAAAACAATCACTACAGACAATGGAGCAGAATTTGCAGATTATGAAGGAATTGAAGAATCTTTTACAGGTAGCAGTATCCCAAGAACCAGTCAGTATTACTGCGATGCATACTGCATCTGGCAGAGAGGCTCAAATGAGGTAGCTAACAGGTTTATCCGAAGATTCTTACCTAAAGGCACAAGCTTCAAAGGGATCAAAAGAACCCTAGTAAAAAAGATTCAGGAATTTATAAACACTTATCCCAGAAAAATGTTTGGCTACGGAAATTCAGACGAATTATTTAGAGAAAAACTTAGTTTCAGCATCTAGAAATACTTAAGGTACAGGTAATTTTTAAAAAATCAAAAAAAACCGTGCATTGCAACTTGCAATTCACCTCTTTAAAACTCTATTGAGTTTAGTTTTATAATATCTAATCATTTCATCAATTTTAAGCCAGTAGATTAAATCACTAATAGCTGCAAAGATTACTTGGTAGCATTCGTTGATGGCATGAATGCCGAGGCCGATGCTCAGATGAGTTTTGCCTGCTCCTAAAGGACCAAGCAGTACTCTATTTTAGCCACGCTCAAGCAAGGATAATTCTTTAAACTGGTTAAACTGTTTTTTATATAATGACTGCTGTTCTTCAAGATTAAACTCAGCCAGAGTTTTATACTATGGGAATGCAGCTTGTTTCAAATATTTTTCTAGGCGAGCTTCTTCTCGTGCCTCAATCTCCTGGTCTAATACATATTCTAATAATTTTTCGCTGGGAAAATAATTTTCAACAGCATGAGATATGATTTCTGATATATTATCAGAGGCATTTTTTAACTTTAAAACTTTAAATTTATCTTTTAGATTTTCAATTGTGATTGTCATTTATACCTCCAGTTTTAAGAGTCAAATATCTTTTGATAGACATCAAGATCTCTTACTGCTGGTTTAGCAGCAAGTTTAGCCTTATCTTTTTCATTTAAAGCTATATTATCAGCTACCAGTAAAATATCATCATTTTTAGACTTGATTTTTTCTTTATCGTAATAACTAATGATATCTCTAAAATCACTGGCACTGGAGAGTTTTATTACCTATACAGTATTCTAATGCTTCTGTGATAGTTTCAGAATCTTTATCTTCTAAAGCTTTTTCTATTACAAGCAGTTGTTCCCTGATATATCGCTGTTTTTCTTTTCTGATTCTTGCTAAAAATTTATCTGCTCTTTTGTGATCAGGAAAGAGAAGAGTTATCTTTTCTATCAGTTTGTCAATATTATCAGATTTCTTTCTACCGTGATCTCTATTTTTAGAGAGTTTACCTTTAGTTCTTATTATTTTATGTTCTGCCAGTTTAGCTGTACTTTCAAAATCATATATCAAGTATTTATCATTGTCCTCAAGCACTTTAACATAGCTTTCAGGTCCTTGATAGGTGCCTAATGGAACAGAATATCTGTTACCTTTTATCGGGATAGTATTGTCTTTTCTCACCTGATAAGTTATACTTAAGTCAGAAGAATTATTTTTAATTTTTTCGGATACCGGCTTCAGGTATTTCTTTTCGACGGTTAATACCTGAGCTGGTATTTTTTTGTTGTGCCATATATTTTCCCATTAGCACGGCGTTCAAGCCACTTAAGACAATCCTCATTCCACTTTTCTAAATTGATAAATGTTCTATGAGCTGCAAAATTATTTTTTACATAGCCAACAACATTTTCAATACGACCTTTAGATTCAGGATCAGCCGCCCTACACATATATACTCTAAATTTTCTTTCAAGCCTATATGATGCAAACTGGTGAGTGTAAATTAAATCACCATAGTTTTCACTGTACAGGATTAAACTATCCTGATCATAGACAGCTTCTTCTGGTATGCCTTCAAAGTATTCAAATGCATTTTCGTGAGCTGCTACTACATCAGCTGTAGTTAATGGTCTATCAAACCATTCTACATATTTGTATCGAGAATGGGAGAGAACAAAGGCAATGAGATAGAGCTTAACTCTGGTGATTTTATCTGCTTTGTAGACCCATTTTTCACCCATATCAACCTGCATCTGCTGACCCATTGGCGGATCTTCAACTGCCTCATAGATCCTGGGATGCTTTGTTTTGGGTATATTATGCTCTTTTCTTAAATCTCTTATGTAATTTCTAAGAGTACTTTCTGTGAAACCAGGATATCCGTTAAGCTGTTCTTCAATCCAGTCATAGATTTGAGAAGCTGAGATATCAGGATGTTCTTTTAGCCAGTTTAGAATCTTATCATGATACTTATCTGCTTTTTTAGTTCTGGTACTCATTGACTGAAGAACTTCTTTAAATTCTTCTGTATTTAAGTCATAGTATTTATTGAGTGTTGGTCTGCTGATATTTAATCTTCTTGCAATCTGGGATTTATTTAATCCTATTTCTTTTAATTGCTGGATTTTCATATGCATTTTATATCCATCTTCTTTGTTCAATATTTCTGCCCCCTTTTAGAATATTTAGAAGAATATTATATCCTAAAAGAGCAGATTATGGTACTGGATTAATTTAACATATTTACCATTAGAAAATCATTACTTTTACATTATCTAGCAATACCCGTAAAATCTTATTTATCGTTTTCTGTAAAATCTATTTTATCATCTACAAAGGTCGTTATAACGGGGATAATACCTGTTATTGAAATGCTCTTTAACTAAATAAAACGTATCTGATTTTTTCCTAATTTTTGGCTGATTTTTTTCTGTTTTTTCTGATTTAGAGTTGTTGATGTCTTATGATTAAAATGCATGCTATTTCAGCGGAGAATACTAATACTCGTTATCAGAGAAGCTAAAGCATGGGAATATGCTAATACAAGAAAAGGCTACTGGATAATGTCCAATAGCCCAACACTTGCAAAAATCTTTACTAACCAGTTCTTAAAGAAATTTGGATACTTTAATTTTACGGAAAGATATGCACAAGTAATTAATTCTTCAAGTAATTAATTCTTAATGAACCGCACAGCAACTAACGATATACTGTGATTGTTGTAAGAGAAAGGAGAATAAATTAATTATTTTTCTCCTACTCGATTATACTTATTTTTTATTTAAATTTTGAATTCATTTACTGCATTTGAGAGTTTCTGTGCCATTTCTGCAAGATTTTGAGCAGAATTTACAATCTCTTCAGTGGAAGCACTCTGTTCTTCACTGGCTGCAGCAACTTCTTCTGCATTACTTGCCGCGGTTTGACTGACTTCTGCAATCTGTTTTACTGCAGATTCCACTTCATTACTGTTTACTTTCATTTTTTCAGTCTGTTCACCTATATTTTCTATTATATTATTCAGAACAGAAGCAGCCTGCCTGATATCATCAAATGACTTACCACTTTCTTCTATTGAATTTACACTTGTATCTACTGCTTGCTCTGTCTGCTCCATATTTTCAACCGAAATTTCTACATCTTTCTGAATTCCACCAATTAATTTTGATATTTCATCGGTAGCTTCGCCTGACTGTTCTGCCAATTCTCTAATTTCATCTGCAACAACACTAAAACCTCTTCCTGCTTCTCCGGCTCTTGCTGCCTCAATAGCTGCATTTAAAGCAAGAAGGTTTGTCTGAGCAGATATATCTTTAATTATTTGAACTATCTCACCAATTCTTTGTGATGAATCTGCAAGAGAATCTATGGCATCAGATACATTATTAGAATTTTCTTTGAGTTTATTGACCTCTGCTACTGAATTTTCTATAGATTGATCACCAACTTCTATATTATATGTTACCTCATCTGCTTTTTTGTTCATTGCTTCCGAGGAACTACTTACCATATTGATCTGGCCTGTAAGTTCATAGAGCAGAGCATTTGTTTCCTGCGCCTGTGCTGATTGTTCTTCAGCACCAGATGCCACATCCTGGATTGCTGTGCCAACATGTTCTGCAGAAGCTGATACTTCTTCACCAGAGGCTGAAAGTTCTTCACTTGAAGCTGACAGATTAGCTGAAATATCTATTACCTGGCCAACAAGAGATTTTAGGTTTTTGAGCATATTATTTAATGCATTGGATAGTTCCCCAACTTCATCCTTAGTCTTTACTTTCAATTCTGCCACCGAAAGATTACCATTTGCTATCTCTTCTGCAAATCCTATAGCATTTTTAAGCGGATTTACTACAGAAGAGGTTACCATAAAGACTATAATTGAGGCTATAATTATTGCTAACAAGATGGTAATGAATATCTTATTTCTGTATGCATCCAGCGCTGATTGATATTCAGAAGTTGGAAGTGCGGTGACTATTATATAGTTATCATAGGGCATATAATTCTGGAGAAGTTCTTCCCCTTCCAGGTTAATAATATCACTACCCTCCTGCTGAGTTAATATTTCATTTCCCCAGCTGTAATCTGTGATACTGCTTCCTATCATACTGCTTTCTGGATGACTTATTATTTGTCCACTTTTATTTGTGATATAAACATATCCATTTCTACCGTATTTAGCTGTTTCTGCCGTACGAGTGATATCAATTTTTGCCAAAATTTCCTGCAGTTCTTTCGGCTGGACACCAATCTGGACAATTCCCGCTTTATCTGTTCT
Source organism: Halanaerobium saccharolyticum subsp. saccharolyticum DSM 6643 (assembly GCF_000350165.1). NCBI lineage: Bacteria > Bacillati > Bacillota > Clostridia > Halanaerobiales > Halanaerobiaceae > Halanaerobium > Halanaerobium saccharolyticum. Next base: position 74,370 of record NZ_CAUI01000010.1, on the reverse strand, counting down.
TCCAACCCCTATATATTTAAATAATTCACCATCTGTTCCTCGCTCTTGAGGAGCTTGTGCTAATTCAAACTCTTCATTTTCCAATCCTTCTAGAAAAGGCTTTGTCTGTTCTGACTCACTAAAATCAAACCCAATAAATTCCATAACACTAGACCATCTGATAACACCTTTTGCATCAGTTACATGGATTTCTTCTAAATCCAACTCCTGCATAAGAGTATTTATTTCCTCCTGGATTATAGAATCAGATACTGTTGTTAAATGTTGATCTATTGTTCTGGTTATTGTAATAAGATATTTATCAATTGCCTCTTCAGTAAGCTGAGCATTTTCTTTTCTATCATCTATTATGGTTTTAATTTCTTCCATCTTTGAGGTTGCTGTTTCTTCAGTCTGCTCCATGATATAGTCTCTTTGAGTATCATAACCTATATATCCTATTGCTGCCATCCCTGCTATAAGTACTATAAGTGTCGGTATTAAAAATTTTGCTCTAATCGACTTAAATTTTAATAATTTCATGCTTTTTTATTACACTCCTTTTTTGCTGATGATGATTTTATTTAATCTCTCTAACTATATTATCGTACTCAAGTTTGCAAAACTTAAATAACTTCAAACATGATTAAAGACTTCAATCCCTAATTAAATCTTATTTACTCACAAATAGTCCTTATCTTAACATGAAAAAAATTTGTCAAAAATATTGCAGATTTTTAACCATTTCTAGATAATAATTATAAAAATTATAAAGGTCAACTAACATTGAATATTAAGGGCTAAAACCCATAAAAAAAGACCCGCCGGGAGGCGAGTCTTCTGTGTTATTTTGAAAAATATTTCAAGAACTAGTTAGGACAAATATATTTTATTCTTTTTCAGTGACTTTTGAAATTTTATTTAACATGCCGGGTATTCTTCCTCTATTTAAAGCAGTTTCTCTTGTGAAAAGCTGTATTACAACTGCATATATAGTTGGGAGTAATAATCTATTGACAATTGGTATTTTATTTAAAAGAATGTTATCACTTTCATTATTATAGTTTTTATCTGTTAACAATATTATGTTTGACCCATTTTGGGCCATCTCTTCGGTAAGTTTTATTAAAAGGTTAAAAGTGTGATCGCCATGTGCAAATACAATGGCACCGTGATTTTTGCCTGTGATTTCTAAAGGGCCATGTCTAAAAGAACCACCGCTATAACCTTTAGGCTGCAATCCTGTTCCTTCGGCACAAATTAAAGCTCCCATAAATGTTGTACTTAAAAGATCTCCCCTTGAAATAAACGACCATTTATCTTTAGATTTTAGATGATTATATAGATTATGAATAGTGTTTTCTGCTTGCACTATAAAATTATTTATTATTTCAATATCATCTGACTGTTTTTTTATATCTAAACCTTTATTATTATCAACTAAATGAGCGATTATATTGAGCAGATAATTACTATTCACATAAGTTTTAGTAGAGATAGTAGCTTCTTTGCCTGCAAATATAGGTAATACAAAATCAGACATTTGAGCGATTGGGCTATCCTCATAATTTGTAATTGCAATGATAGTAGTATTATCAGATAATTTTTCTAATAGTTTCTTTGTTTCTGCACTTTTTCCAGATTGAGAAATAGCTATTACAGTAACATTTTCATTTATAGAATTCATCTGATAATGTATGAACTCATCTATATTTGGATTTAGACAAAGATATCCTTTGTTAGATAAGATGTTAATTGCTGATATTGCAGAATAATTTGAACTACCCATTCCTGCAAAAAGAATTGGATTATCATTATCCTCAATATAATTAATTACCTCTTTTAATCTTTTTTTATACTTTGTATCTTCAAAATAATTAGTCAAAATCATATTCAAAAATTCTGGTTGACTTTTTATATCTTTAATCATCGGATCAGACATTTTACCACCTCATATTTATATATTTATGACTTCTATAGAATCTTTATTTTTAGAAATATAATTATAAAGATCATCAATCGAAGGACTTGATCCTTTTTCAACAAATAATCTAGCATTTACTGTGCCTAATACTAAAGATTCTTGATCAGTAAGATTATTTAATATTCCCCAAATAAACCCCGCATTAAAATTATCTCCTCCACCAACAGTTAAAACAGGCGCTTCCACTTTAGGAACTCTCACTTTAACTTTATTTGATTTTTTTACTAGATATGCTTCAGCAACAGGATGGATTACTACTTCATCAACAAATCCACTATTAACTAAATGCTTACCAATATTAGTAATATCTTTGAAATTATTTGTCATCATCTTTTTTCCTAAATCTCTAACTTCATTTTCATTTAAACCAATGATTACTCTATAATAATCTCTAAAATCAGATAAAGTTTTTAACATTTCTTTTATATCTTTAATTGACCTTGAACTAGTATCAGCTAAATCAATGAAAAGAGTTTGTTCTTTATTATTAAATTTATCTTGATTTTGATTTAAATAATTAATTATTTTTTTCCAAATTGATGTCATATTATTAAAATGACTCCAATTAACCATCGAAAGCAATTCATAGTTATTTAATATTTCATATATTTTATCTCCAACTTTATTTTTAATTGTATTATAGTCAATTTCTTTGAATGTATGTGTATCTCCTAACATTATTTTCCCATCAAAAAACTCTAAAACAAAACTTAAAGCAGGCTTACCTATAGAATATATATTACAGTTTTTAGACATATATTTATTAAAGATCTCTTCATATTCATCAATTGGTGAAATACAGTCAGTATTTATGCCCAAATGTCCCAAAGAGTTTGCAAAAAGTGGTGTATTACCACCAGGTTGTATTGATTCTAATTCAATATCTATATCACAGCTGAGTCCAGAAGCTTGTTTTATCCTGTCCCCAAAATCATCTATAGTTTTATAATAGTTAATTGTTTTACCTTCCTGTGAACTAATTGGCCTATATATTTTATCAACAAATCCATCAAAACCAATTGCTGCATTTTTATCTAGATATTTTTTTTCCTCAATTATTTTTTCTATTTTCCCTTTTAAATCTTCTAACATTTTGAGACCCCCTTAACCCTTTACTGAACCAGCTGTTAGTCCCTTGATAATTAATCTTTGAAATATTATTACAATAATCATGGGAGGAATTGCAGCTAAAACACCACCTGTAGTCATTGCAGTATAGTTTACAGCATGTCGACCTGTAAACTCAGTTATTGCTACTGGAACAGTTTTAGATGCATAACTATTTGTTAAGATTAAAGCATAAAAAAACTGATCCCATGCTAAAAGAAATGAAAATATAGCTACTGATGCAATACCGGGGCCAGAAAGAGGTAATATAACTCTGATTAATGCTCCTAATCTTGAACATCCATCTATTCTAGCAGAGTCTTCTAATTCCATTGGTATACTCCGGAAAAAGCCTGTCATAATATATATTACAAATGGTAAAGTGAAAGATAAATATACAAAAACCAAAGTTATTTTCTTATCTAATAGTCCAATATTATTTATCAAAATATAAATTGGAATTATCAAACTTACAACTGGAATCATTCTAGTTGCAATCATAGTAAGCATTCCTATTCTTCTCCCTTTAAAGTCAAGTCGAGAAAAAGAATAAGCCGCAGGAATTCCAAATATTAAACTTACTAAAGTAACAAAGAAAGAAACATATACACTATTATATAAAGCCTTAGTAAACATTTCAGCTGATTGAGATGATCCTGCCTGGGTTGAAAATATACTCACATAATTTTTAAAGGTCAGATTATCAGGAAACCAATCTATTGGTTTAATTAATAATGAAGATTGGGTAGATAAGCTAGAAATTACCAGCCAATAAATCGGCGCTAATATCCAGATTGCAACTACTATCATTAAAATATAACCAATTATTTTTTTGGTTGGTGTCATTTTTTTCATCTTTTACACGTCCTCTGTATATAAGATTCTTATATAAACCAGAGATAAAATTAATATAAATATAGAAACTATAAATGAAAGAGCTGAACCCCTTCCCATATTTAAAAAGCTGAATGATTCTAAATATGCTTTATATGAAATAATCTGGGTTCCATTAGCTGGGCCACCTCTAGTTAAAACATATATAATATCAAAAGCTTTAAATGCTTCAACAGTTCTTATAACTAAAGCAACCATAATAGCTGGTTTTAATAATGGTAATGTAATATAGCTAAAAACTTGAAGTCCATTCGCACCATCAATATCTGCTGCTTCATAAAGGTCTTCGCTTATAGTTGCCAAAGAAGCACTCATAATTAAAACAACAAATGGTGTACATTTCCAGACATCGGCTAATATAACTAAATTCATCGCTGTCCAAGGTTTAGATAACCAAGTCTGATACTTATCAATTATATTTAATGATTGCAACAATCCATTTAAAGCACCATATTCTGCATTATAAATCCATTTCCACATAATTGCATTTACAACTGTTGGTACAGCCCAAGGTATAATTACAATTGTTCTTAATATTTTCCACCCTTTCAGGTGTAAATTTATTAAATATGCAATAGCTATACCTAAAACAATTTCTATACCTGTCGAAATTATTGTAAAATAAGCAGTTCTACCGATTGTTGCCCAAAAATCAAAAGATATAAAAAAATCAATATAATTTTTCAAGCCAATAAATTGTGTCCTCCAAGGATAAGCTAATGAATAGGAAGTAAAGCTTAACCACATTGTTCTAACAATTGGATAAAAAACCACAGAAGCAATTATTAAAAAACTTGGAAGAACCAAAATCCATCCTAGCAAATTTGTGTTTTTTTCAAATTTACTGGTGATCTTTTTTTTAATAAAGTTCATAATGTTTTCCCCCATAAAATTAGTGAAAATAGTGCGGAGTATTTAAAAACTCCGCACTATTTTATTGTTTTACCAACGTTCTTGAATTTTTTCTACTTCTTCTGCAGCGTTATCTAATGCTTCTTGTGGACTAACATTACCTACAAGAGCATTCTGAATTGAAGTTTGTAACACACGTGACATTTCAGTATAATAAGGAACTTTTGGTCTTGAATAAATATACGGGAACTGCTTATCAAACATTTTAAATGTTTCAGGATGCATTTCAATTATTTCTTCTTGCTGCATTACAGATTTGTACATCGGAGTTACATGATCAGCATATCTTGTTTGAATATCTTTACTTGTCATAAATTCAATTAAATCATAGGCAATATCTGCATTTGGAGAATTTTTTGTTACACTAAAGCCCATTGAACCAGTAATACTTGCACTTTCAACACCTTCTGATTTTGCATCTTCAAATACAGGCATTAAAGCAAGTTGTGTTTGGCCAACTATATTAGATTCATCTGGATTATTTAATAATTCATACATGTAGACCCAGTTAATTGTAAAAGCAGCATTACCTTGTGAGAAAATTCTTCTTACTTCTTCTTCATTAGCAGACAAGCTTGCTGGGTTTGTAAGTCCACTGTCAATAGTTTCTTTCATCCAGCTTAAAGTTTCAACTCCCCTTTTATTATTAAATGCTGGTTTATTATTTTCATCAAAAAAGTCCCCATTATTACCTTTAAGTAATGTTACCCAATCACAGATAAGTGCTTCAATCTGAGCCCAACTCCAAACCATTGGATATTCAACAATACCTTTTTCTTTTATTATTCTTGACTGTTCCACAACTTCTTCCCATGTTTTAGGTGGATTTTCAATACCAGCTTCATTTAGAATTTGTTCGTTGTAAAAGAAATATTCTAAATCTAAGAGCCAAGGTAGTCCATAAAGTCGGTCATTATATCCAACAACTTCCCAGGCCTTGTCATATACATCATCATTCATATCACTAGATACTCGTTCTGTTACATCTAATAACCAACCAGCTTCAGCAAACTGTGCGTACCAGATATCATCAATTAAAACAACATCATAGGCTGGATTAGCTCCAGAAATTGAAGTAATTAACTTATCATGCAAAGCATCATAACCAACCAATGTAAGCTCTACTTCTATGCCTGGATTATTATCTTCAAACTCAGCAATGATTTGATCATACTCTTCTGGTGTCCAACCAGCTTGTTTCATACTAATCATTTTAATTGTTTCTGCAGAAGTTGATAAAGCGAATACACCCACAAATAAAATTACAAGTGTTAAAATTAAAAGTGACTTCTTATTAAACATTTTTCATCCTCCTTTGAATTTTTAATACTTTAAATCAAAATTATCTTTACCATCCCTCCTTTTGGATTTTTTAAAAAATAAAAAAATTTTAATTATAATTTTATAGTTTAATTATTAATATTGTTTAAATTTTTAATTAATTTTTTAAAAATTCTGTAAATTTTTATTAATATAATTTCTTATCAGAAATTAGCTTTCCATTTATCGAATATAAAAGAAGTTACAGCTGAAATTTGGTAATTTTGTTGGTCACCTCTATTAATTATTTTAGGTTTATCATTTTCATCAGGAAAATATGAATTCTCAAGTTTGTTATTAATTTTTTTAATCATGTCTTCATTAAATTCATCAAAAAGACCACCTAAAACTATTATCTGAGGATCAAATATGTTTATTATACTAGAAAGACCGCGAACAAAGTATTTTATAGCTCTATTAATTATTTTTTTACACAATTTATCATTATTTAGATAACCGGTAATAATCTCTTTATAATCAAAAGGAGAATCAAATATATCGTTTAAAAGAGTATATTCTCCATTATCAACTGCTTTTTTAAAATCATCTTCAATAGCTTTTATTGATGATATTGTTTCTAGACACCCTTGTCCACCGCAGATACATTTTTTTCCTTTAGATTTAACTTTCATATGCCCAATTTCTCCTGCATTACCATGACTACCTGTATATAAACTATTATTAACTATAATTCCACTACCAATTCCGTCTACAACATAAATATAAATTAAGTTATCATATTCTTTATCTAACATATGACTCCACTCATAATAGACAGATAGGTTAGCATCATTATCTATATATATTGGGGCATAGTTAAATATTTTATTTAGCTCAGTTTTTAAATTAATACTGCCTAAATAATGAGTTGTAGAATTTATTACTAAGTCTTTATATTCTTTATAGATACCTGGTACTGACACACCTATTCCAAAGATCTGTTCTTCATTTATATCAAACTCTTTATTTTTTAATTTACTCACTTTTTCTATTTTTTTAATTAAATCAACAAAAAGTTCATTATTAACCTCTATTATTTCTTTATCAATTAATTCAATATCTAAATTATATATAGCATAAGCAATCTTTCGTTCTTCAAAACTCATGGATATTATATATTTATTGTCACCTTTAAAGCTTAATAATTTTGGCGGTCTCCCACCTGTTGAATCAGCAGTCATTTCTACAACTAATTCTTTATCCATCAAATCTTTAACTAAATATGATATAGTTGTATGAGATACATCTAACTCTTGCGTTAAGTTCGATCTAGAAATTGGCTGTCTTTTTATAATTTCACTTAATACAGCTTGTTGATTATGCCTTTTTAAAGCTTTAGAATTTTTAATTTCCATAATACCAACCCTCGATTTCTTTAGTATCTTATTATATATATTGAAGATACTTTTAAAAAGTCCTTTAAAAAGTTAAAAAAATATTTAATTTAAGCAGTTTTTTATTAATATAAACTATATACTACTAGACTACTATATTATATCTTTATATATATTTATGGTATAATGTTCATAACTAAAGTAAATAAGGAGGTTATTATGAGTTCAAAAAAGAAAATAGCTATTTTTATCTGTGACCGTTACAGCAGCTGTGCAGGTGGTAAATGTTTTAAAGCTTTACAAAATCGAGAAGGTGCTTTTCAGATTTATAAAGGTAAAGAGGTAGAAGTCGTTGGTTATACAAGCTGTGGAGGCTGTCCAGGCGGAAATATAGAATATGCACCTCAAGAAATGATTAAAAATGGAGCTGAAGTTATTCATCTTGCTACAGGCTTAGTTGTTGGTTATCCTCCCTGCCCACGGATAAACTATTTCAAAAATTTTATTGAAAATACATATAATACAAAAGTGGTAATTGGCACTCACCCAATACCAGAAAAATACTTTAAAAAACATAATATTTTAAAAACATGGGACACTCCTGCAAAAAGAAAACAAATAGAGCTGATTTTAAATGAAGAAGAACTTAGAAAAAGCTACAATTAAATATTTTTCATTTAACTTATAAAGGTTAATTTCACCATTTTATGAAAATATCAATTTGTTTTTATAATAAAGGAGTAAAATAATTTTCCTTGAATATATTAAATAAGAAATAATATAGTTCTACAAGGAAAGGATGTTAAATATGAAAATAATATTATCACCAAGCAAAACTCAAAATCACGAGAGAAAAAGCCAAGAAAAAGGTAAAGATATTCCAAATAAAGATATGACTAAAAAATTATTTAATTATCTTAAAGGATTGTCAAAAAAGGAATTAAAGTCTGAACTAGATATCCAGGGCAAACTTTTAGATAGGACATATGAACTTTTTCAAAACCACAGTTTTGAAGATCAAACAATTCCGGCTATTGAATGTTATAATGGCTCAGCTTTCAAACAAATTGATTTAGAGAGCTATAATAAAGAGCAATTTTCATATATGCAGGAAAAGCTAATTATAATTTCTCCGATGTATGGTCCACTGCATTCAAATACAGAAATCTGGCCTTACAGGTTGGAAATGAGGCTTAAACCTAATGGAATCAATCTTTATGAATACTGGCAGGAAGTAATGAAAGAGTATTTTTCTGATGTTGATTTAATTATAAATTTAGCTTCAAATGAGTACAGCAAAGTCGTTGAAAAAAATTATGAAGGAAAGATAATAGATTTTTATTTCAAAGAAGAAAAAGAGGATGGCAGCCTTAAAACAGTCGGTTATTATGTTAAACATAATCGAGGCAAACTGCTCAATGAATTGATCAAAAAACAGGTTGAAAGCATAGATCAAATTAAAGAAATTAATTTGGATGGATATGTTTTTAATGAAGATCAATCTTCTGAAAATGAACTTTATTTTATTAAGCCCTTTGAAAAATAAATCTCTTTTTTTATGATTTTTTTCAGACCCGCTGCAAGGCGGGTTTTTACTTTTTAAAAAAGTAAGCAGCCTCAATCATGACCTATACAGAAATTGGACTGCTTAATCTTATTATTGTAAAACTATAAAATTAGATAAATGTTAATTTAAACTGTTTTGCCAGGGTTTAAGATATTCTGCGGATCAAAAGTATTTTTTATTCCCCTCATTAAGCCAAGCTGAACCGGGCCAATATCTGCATGTAAATATTCTTTTTTTGCAATTGCAATTCCGTGTTCTCCTGATACTTTACCTTTCATCTCTCTAGACTTAGCATAGAGTTCATCCATAACTGCCTTATTCCTTTTCTGCCAGGTTTCATCATCTAAGTCATCTTTTAAAGTATACAGATGTAAATTTCCATCTCCAGCATGACCAAAACCACGTATCCGTAATTTATGTTTATCCTCTAAATTATGAGTAAAATTAACAAAATCAGCAACTTTATTCCTAGGTACAACCACATCACATTCATCTAGCTCACTTACTGCTTTTAGTGCCTCAAGCAAAGCTCCTCTTGTATCCCAGATTACATCCTGACGCTCATCTGTATTAGCAATATATACATCATAGGCATTATTCTCTAAGCAAACATCAGCGGCTACTTCATATTTTTTCTCTATTTCTTTTTTATCATTACCATCAAATTTAAGCAAAAGATAGGCTGGAGCAGATGTATCTGGAAATTCTTTACCTAAATAATCAGTTGCAGCTAATAAAACCTCTTTTTCCATAAATTCAATTCCTGTTGGAACTATTTTAGCATTAATTATTTCTGGTACAGTTCCAATTGCTTCTTCTAGACTGTCAAAAGGAATTAATAAGGTTAATGCTTTTTTTGGCATTGGAACTAATTTTAAAGTAATCTCTGTTACAATCCCTAAAGTACCTTCAGAACCAATTATTAAATCTTGAATACTATAACCAGAACTATTTTTAACAACTTTACCTCCAGTATCAATTATTTCTCCATTGGGAAGTACAATTTCCATCCCCAGCACATAATCTCTTGTAACACCATACTTAACAGCTCGCATTCCACCTGCATTAGTTAGTACATTACCACCTAAGGTTGCACTTTTTTCGCCTGGATCTGGTGGATACATAAAGCCTAAATCATTTACTTTTTCGGAAAAATTCATCAAAATTACTCCCGGCTGCACTTTAGCAGTCAAATTTTCCTCATCAATTTCAATAATTCGATCCATGGAAGTTGTTAATAATAAAATACCAGCTTCCATAGCAACTGCTCCACCACAAAGTCCTGTTCCAGTCCCTCTGGGAGTTACCGGTATATTTCTCTTAGAAGCAAATTTCATTACTTGAGAAACTTCTTCGGTGGTTTCAGGTTCTATCATAATTTCTGGAAATGCTTTCAATTCTGCTAATTCATCATGAGAATAATCCTCATTTATATCCTCTCTTAAAGTTACACGATCATCATCTAAGATATCTATTAATACTTCTATATCTTCTTTTGTTATTTTATTATAATCCATCAATTTTCCTCCTTTAACTCAGTGTTTTTAAATTGCAACTGCTTCTTTTTCTATTTTTTTAAATACATTCTCTCCATTTTTAATTTTTTCAATTAATTTTGGTACAATATTATATAAATCTCCAACCATACCATAATGAGCCACATTAAAAATGCTTGCCTCAGGATCACTATTTACCGCAAAAATATGTTCTGAACTTTTCATGCCTGCAACAAATTGAACTGCTCCCGAAATACCTAAGGTAATTATTAATTCTGGTCTAACTGATCTACCACTTAAGCCAATTTGCTGGTGATGGCCGGTCCATCCTTTTTCAATTAAAGGTCTAGTTGTTCCAATTTTAGCTCCTATGAGATCGGCAAGTTCTTTGATCATCTCTAAGTCTTTTTCTTCCCTTATTCCTCGACCAACAGCTATAATTTTATCTGCATCTTCAATACTTTCTACTTCAGGTTTTTTAGTAATGCTGATAAAATTTGATCTTGTTTCTAATTCTGCTTCCGGAACACTAAAGTTTATAATTTCCCCTGTTGGATTATCAACTTTTGCAGCTGGCTCCATAACTTTATAGCGCATTGTTGCCATCTGGGGTCTGGTTCTAGTAGTTAAAATTCTAGCCATTATATTACCACCAAAAGCAGGTCTTGTCTGAACCAAATCTGTATTTTCTCTTACATCTAAAATGGTGCAGTCAGCAGTTAAACCTGTTTTGAACCTGGTTGATATTCTGGGGGCGAGTGAGCGACCAACTGGAGTTGCTCCAATTAAGATAATTGTTGGCTTAGTTTTTTCAACACAATCTTCAAATGCTCGAGCATAAGCCTGAACATCAAAATGATGAAGTGCTTTTTGGTTATAAACATAAATTTTATCAGCACCATGTGCCAAGATTTCATCAGTCTGATCCATTAAATTATGCCCAAGTAAAATAACATGAAGTTCCTGATCTATTTTATTAGCTAATTCTCTTCCTTTGCCCATTAATTCATAGGTTACCGGATGTACTTCCCCTTCAATTTGCTCTGCAAAAACTAAAACATCAGTATATTGACTTTTATCAACGCTTGCTCTCTGATCTTTAACAGGAGTAATAAGACCTTCCGGACAGCTATCAACACATATTCCACAAGCTTTGCAGGCTGAATTCATTTTTATTTTACCATCCACTACAGCAATGGCATCAAATGGACAAGCATCAATACATTTTTCACATAAGGAACAATTTACATAACCAATATCGTAGTTGCTCATATAACTTTCAACTCCTTTAATTCATTAAATAATTTCTCTGACAGTTCTTCGCCATTTCCAGTCCACATTACTTTTTCAATATTATCATCTGGAGGAAATACTTTTTCTACCTGAGTTGGAGAACCCTTTAAACCAAAATTGTTTTCATCATCATCAAGCAAATCAGCAAAAGTAAGAGTTTCAATTTTTCTATCACGTGTATCAAGTTTAAGTCTGTATGATGGAAGCCGCGGTTGATTTACCTCTTTAGTAACTGTAATCAAACCGGGATAACTAAATTCTACAATTTCAATTGTTTCTCCCATATCTTTTTCAACAATAATTTTTTCCCCATTAGACTCCTTTATTGAACTAACATAGGCTACATGTGGAATTTTTAAAGTTTCTGCAATTGCAGGTCCCACCTGTGCTGTATCTCCATCTGTACTTTCCATACCACATATAATTAAATCATAGCCATTTTTCAGCCCGATAACTTCAAGTCCTTGACTTAATGTATAACTAGTAGCTAAAACATCAGCACCCGCAAACTTAATATCAGATAAAATATACCCTTTATCTGCCCCCATCATATAAGCCTCTCTAATAACCTCTTTAGATTGTGGAGGCCCCATTGTAATTGCTGAGACTGTTCCTCCATGCTCAGCTTTCAATCTTAAGGCTGTTTCTAATGCATACATATCATGGGGATTCATTATAGAGTCAACACCATCACGAATCAGATTTCCATTTTCATCTACTTCAACATCTTTAGTTTCAGGAACCTGTTTAACACAAACTAATATTTCCAATTATTACACCCCTTTTAAATTATAAAATTCAAACCCACTGCTAAAATAATATTCTATCCTCTTGATTAATAAAAATACCTCCTTTTATAAATGATTTAATTAAAAAAAATAGGAATGATGGTCAGACCATTAAAGTTAAAAAAATATTTTGACTATTTTAACTTATGTTTTATTCTATATAATTTTTTGATAATTGTCAAGAGAAGCTAATAATAACTATTTTATTTTGCTTGTCACTATAACTCAAATAATATCCAAAGTCCTCTTTTCAAAGGCAATCTCACAAAAAAGAGGACCTATTAAAACCAACTAAAAAATCAAAGTCTCAAACAAACTAATATATTATAATCTTTATCTTCAGCTTAAATTAACTTTTCCACTAGCTTTTTTTCTGGAGAGGAAATTAATTTTTTACCTAATAAATACTTTTCGTTATCTTTATTTGCTAATTCAGCAGCATTTAATCCCTGCTGGCAGGCTTCTATACTACCTGTAAAAATAATTAAAGATTTCCCCGCTGTTCTCATTCCCAACACTATTTTTAAAAATTCTATTTCAGAAGCTTTTACAGCAGCATCAGCAGCAATAATCCCAGAAGCAATACTTGAATATTCAAGAATACCAAGCGCCTTAATTTCTCCAATTTCATTATTTTTACCTTGAATTATATCAATTAAACTTTTATTTATTTTGGGGATTACAAGTTCTTTCATAAGATCTTTTTTAGCCACTTCAACTCCAGCCTTAACTGAAGATTTAACAGCACTAAGATCACCAGAGATTAGAACAATATATTTCCCCGGACATATGTATCTCGCACTAATTAACTCCACATCAGCAGCCTTAATCATCTGATTACTAGCCTCAATACCTGACGATATTCTTTTAAATTCTAATAATCCAATTGTATCAATCATTTTTTTCACCCCATTTATAAATTTTAATTCAAAATATATTTAGCTAGTGACCTTTGTATTTTTAATATATCACTAGATTTTTTACCGAACTTTTTTTCAAGAGGACCAGTAATTCCAGCAACCCATAATTTCAATTCTGCATCTCTATCAAAAGTTCCTGCTGATTCTATACTGAAATGTCTAATATTTTTATATGGAACTGAATGATATTCAACTTTTTTGCCAGTTACGCCCTGTTTATCAACTAAAATAAGTCTTTTGTTTGTAAAAACAAAATAATCTCTTAATACTTTATATCCACCTTCAATTTTTTCTCCTTCGATAATTATCTCTTCTAATTCACTTTCCAATTTTTCTAAATCCATCTCACCTGCATTACCTAAAATTCCATCTAACAAACTCATATAAACACTCCCTTATTTATATGATATACCATTTATGAATAAAATGAAATTAGTATTTTAAATATTTATCTATCATTGAAAATAATTTATCTTTTTTTATTGGTTTAGTCAAATGATCATCAAATCCTTCACTCAGAGATCTATCTTTATCAGAATCTAAAGCATATGCTGTTAGTGCAATCACTTTAGTTTTTTTAAGTTTATTTTCTATTTCTAATTCTCTAATTTTATTTATTGCTTGATAACCATTCATCTTAGGCATTTGGATATCCATTAAAATAAGGTCATAACTATTATTATTAAATTTATCTAAAGCTTCAAGACCATTTTCAGCCATTTCAAATAAATAATCTTTTTTTTCTAAAAAGGCTCTAATTAAAAAGCGATTATCCGGATTATCTTCTACTACAAGTAGTTTTTTGCTTTTATGATCAGATGTATCAATTATAGTTTTCTTCTCATCAAGTTGACTCTTTATAATATTTTTTTCTTTTTTTTGATTGTAAATTCTACCAGCAGCCTTTTCAAGCAGATCAAATAAATCTTTTTTTCGAATAGGTTTCATCATATAATCATCAATAAAACATTTATTTTGGGCCAAATATTTGTTTTCAAAATCCGAAGATATAATTATTATTTGTAAATTATTTAAACTAAATTTGTTTCTAATTTCTTCTGCAGTCTTCAAACCATTTTTTTCTGGCATAAAGTTATCCATTAAAATAATCTGATAAGGATTTTTAGATTTTATACTTTCTGCAACAGCTTCTACTGCCTCTTCCCCACTTCTTGCAGTACCAACTTCAGCACCTTTATCAGCTAGTATTTCTTTAAGAATAAAAATATTAGTTGGATTATCATCCACAGTTAAAATTCTCAAATCATTAAATTGTAATGCTTTATCTTTTTGCTTATCAAAATTATTATTTGGAATTTCAAATGGCAAAGAAAAATAAAAGGTGCTGCCAAGTTCTAGACTACTTCTAAGCCATATCTCTCCTCCCATTATTTCTACTAACTGCTTAGAAATAGTTAGTCCCAGTCCTGTACCACCATACTTGCGGGTGCTTGAGGCATCAGCCTGAGTAAAACTATCAAATATCTGCTTTTGTTTTGCTTCCGCTATCCCAATCCCTGTATCTTTAACTGCAAAAATCACTTTATTTTTACCTTTTTCTTCAAAATCAGTATCGATTCTCAAATCTAAAAAAATCTGACCACTTTCAGTAAATTTAACAGCATTCCCCAACAAATTAATTAAAACTTGTCTTAAGCGCTCTGGGTCACCAATTACACATTCTGGTACTGCAGATGAAATTCTTAGAGGCATTTCTAGACCTTTTTTATAAGCTCTAACCGAAATCATTTCTGCAACATTTTCAACTATATTTATCAGATTGAATTCTTTATTTTCTAGCTCTACCTTACCAGCTTCTATTTTTGATAGATCAAGAATATCATTAATTAAAGTCAATAAACTTTCTCCAGAATTTTGAAAGATATTAACATATTTTTTCTGCTGCTCACTTAAATTAGTATCCTGCAGCAGTTCTGCCATTCCAATTATCGAATTCATTGGAGTTCTAATTTCATGACTCATTGTTGATAAAAACTCTGATTTTGCTTTTGAAGCCTCTTTAGCCTTATCGCGAGCTTGCTTTAATTCAATATTTCTTAACTTTAACTCTTTCGAATATTCTTCTAACTTTTTCAGTGCTTCGACTTTTTCGCTTATATCAACATAGACAATTTGGGCTAAATTTCTACCGTCTAAGTTAATAGCACTTCCTCTTATTAATACATCTATTGTTGTTCCATCTTTTTTCCTGTGTTTTGTTTCAAACTCTAATTTCTCACCTTTTCTTATCCTATCTAATTTATTATAAATTAAATCCTTATTATCTAAAATTTCGTAATCCTCTATTTTAAGTTCAGCAAATTCTTTTTTAGTATAGCCAAGCATCTCACAAACAGTATTATTAAACTCAACTGCTTTAGCTGTTTCTGGATTAATCAAAGCTACACCAAATAATGTTTCATCAAAAATTTTTTTAAATTTCTTTTCATATTTTTTTCTTTCAGTAATATCAAAATTAACACCTATTGCTTCAGTTACATTACCCTGGTCATCTAAAACTGGTTTCCCATAAGCTTTAATATATTTAAAACTACCAGCATCTGTTTTTATTCTAAATTCATGGTCAAAGATCTCATTATTCTCTACTGCCTGCTTAAATTTTTTAGAAGTCTCTTCTCGATCTTGATAATAAATATGCTCAGTCCAACTTTCATAACTATATTGATCATCATTTTCAATCTCGTAAATTTTTAGCATATATTCATCCCAAATTAATTCATCATTTTCTACATCTAACTTCCAGACACCTATTTCAGCAGCGCTAGTAGCTAGTTTATATCTTCTGCTAAGTTCTTTTTTTTCTTCTTCAAGCTTTTTTCTTTCCGAGATATTACGTGCACTACCTACAATATGTGTAACTTCACCATTTTTTAAAACGGGACTTAATTTAGTCGACCATACTTTTTTACCACTAGGTAAATTTAAGACTTCCTCGTAAGTAATAGTTTCTTTTTTATCAAGACATTTTTGATAACGCTTTCTTACTGCATTACCTGTTTCTACTCCAAGAACTTCTACAGGTGTTTTACCTGCAATCTCTTCTGTTCTCATGCCTGTTAAATTCTCGTGAGTAGGATTTAGTTTAAGAAATCGAAAATTTTTATTTTCATCTACTTCTATTATAAAAAGTGCATCTTGTGTATTATTAAAGACTATCTCATATTCTTTTTCTAAATTAAATTTAGGCAAAATATCCCTCCTTTTACTTTTTTTCATAGATGATTTCTATATTAGCAAGATAATCTTTTAATTTATAAATCAGCTTTTTAATTTTTTGTTCATTTTTCAACTCAGCCATTTTTTCAATCTGGCTCCCAACTTTAGTTAAATAATCAAAACCATAGCCACCACCAGACCCTTTTAGACTGTGGCCAATAATTCTGATTTGATCAAACTTTGATTCTTTTAATAATTTTTCCAGCTGCTTTATATCTTCTTCTCTATTTTCTAAAAACTGTGGAATTAAAAATTCAAGATCTGAATCAATATAAACTTCATTTTTTGCCATTTTAATAGCCTCCTTCTAGCAGCTTTTATTTAAGCCTAAACTCAATTTATTCGAATTTTTGATATACCACCTGGTTTTTTCCATTTTCTTTTGCCTGATACAATGCTTGATCTGATTTATCAATAAAAGAATTAACTAACTGCTGGTCAATTTCTTGGTCTGTACAAATACTACTAACTCCTAAACTGACAGTTACACAATCAGCTGTAATAGAATTTTCATGTTCCAACTCCAGCTCCATAATTTCTTTTCTAATATCTTCTGCAATTTTTACAGCACCTTTTTTAGCTGTATCAGGCAGAATAACAGCAAATTCTTCTCCCCCATAACGCGCAGCAAAATCAGCTGCCCTTTTAGTGTTTTCAGTTAAAACTGAAGCTACCTCTTTTAAACACTGATCCCCCTGTTGATGGCCGTAAGTATCATTATAGGCTTTAAAATTATCAATATCTATCATAATTAAAGATAGTGGATCATTTTCTCTTTTAGCTCTTTTTAATTCTTTTTTTATTGTTTTATCAAATAACCGTCTATTAGAAATATTAGTTAAACCATCTACTAAGGCCATCTTCTCAAGTTTTTGATTCATCTTTTTAAGTTTTTTTGAGAGTTCAAGCAGTTCTTTTTCTCTTTCAATTCTTGCTTTAGTTTCTTTTCTTAACTTAATAGCGGAATTAATTCTCACCATAAATTCTATTTTTTTAACTGGCTTTTTTATATAATCCATAGCTCCTGCCTCAAAAGCATCTTTTAAATACTCTGATTCTTTTTGAGCAGTTATCATAATAATTGGAATTTCTTGATAAACAGGATTAGTCTTTACTTTTCTACAGATATCAATTCCATTTTCTGCTCCCAAAACTATATCCAGAATTATTAAATCAACTACTGGATCAGATTTCAAATTATTAATATTTAATAATTTATAAGTTTTTTCTGCAGTATCTGTAAAATTAATTTTTTCAACTTCCAATTTCTTTAAATAATTTTCTAAAAGTCTTTGTATGTCCTGATCATCATCAACAATTAAAATATTTATATTGATCACCTTTTCTATTAATTTTAAATATTATTAATAATATTTATTAGTTATTTAACTTAATTTTAGCATTTTTTGTATAAAGATACAAAAATAATTTAGCTGAATTTATTCAAAAATTCTAATCTATTTTCCCATTCACTGATATACGACTTTTTAGCAGCATCTCTAATTATTTCGGAATAAGTAGGATAGGCGTGGATCACCGACTGCAGTTTTTTTAAAGGCAGGTTAAAAGTTTTTAAAATCTGACAGGCATGTATTATTTCGCCCGCACGATCACCAATTATATGAGCCCCCAACAACTTACCTCTTTTATCACAGATGAATTTAGCTTTACCATTTTCAGATTCAGTTACCGCCCTATCTAAATCTGAATAATCAAGCTCATAAACCTTTATTTGATTTCCATATTTCTCTTTTGCTTCAGCTTCTGTCAGAGCAAGATGAGCCAGTTCCGGATCTGTAAAAGTAACCCAGATAATATTCTCATAGTTCATTTTTTTAAAAGCAAGTGGTGATACTGCATTAACTGCAGCAGTTATTCCCTCTTGATAAGATATATGACTAAACCGATAAGGTCCAACTACATCGCCACAAGCATAAATATTATTTATATTTGTCCTCATTTTTTTATCTGTAACTATTCCCTGGCGGCTGGTTTTTAAACCAATTTTATCTAATTTCAGGCTTTCTACATTAGCTTTCCTGCCAGCTGCTATCAAAACCTTTTCTGCTTTGATTTGCTTTACATCCCCATTATTATCAGCAGCAGTTAGAATTATTTTATCTTTTTTTTCAAATTTAACAGCTTCAAATCCTATAAAGAAATTTACTCCTTCTTGAGCCAATTTTTTTCTCAAGCGTTGACTAAAAGATGCTTCTTCTTTTTTTAATATCTGCTCACTTCGCTGAACTAGACTAACTTCAACTCCCAGACGATTAAAAGCCTGGGCCATTTCAATTCCAATCGGCCCTCCGCCAATAATTAATAATGATTCTGGTAACTTCTCAAGTTCAAAAAGATTCTCATTACTTAAATAAGAAATCTTTTCAACCCCCTCTATCGCTGGAATAAAAGGTAAAGATCCCGAAGCAATAATTATTTTATCTGCACTTATTTTATTTTCTCCTACTTTAAGAGTATGATTATCAACAAACTCAGCCTGAGCATCGATAAAGTCAATTCCTTTTTCTGCTAAGACTTTAGGATTTTCTTTTTGATATATTTTTTCTTGAACCGAATGAACATAATCCATTACTCTTTTATCATCAATCTCAAAATCACTTTTAACTCCATATTTATCAGCTTCTTGAATCTGATGAGCAACTTTAGCTGATTTTAATAGAGCTTTACTAGGTACACAACCTTTCCAGGTACATTCTCCACCAAGTCTATCTTTTTCAATTAAAGCAACCTTTTTATTCAAACCATTTGCAGTAAAAGCAGCTGTTAAACCTGCTGCTCCACCTCCAATAACAACTATATCGTAATTATATTTTTTCATTTTATCACCTAAATTATAATTCATCAAAGTTGAAAAAAAGCCTCTTTTTATTTGTTAAAATAAAAAACCCTTCTGATAGAACAGATTTGGTTTTAATCTGTCTAACAGAAGAGTAGAGTATCAACCTTGAAACTTATATATTCTTCTTTATTACCTTAAATATTTTTTTCTATTGCTAATGAAATTTTTTCTGCTGTCAGACCAAATTTTTCTGCAATTTTTTCTCCAGCAGCACTAAAACCAAAGTCTTCAATACCGAAAACTAAAGCTTTTCCTCTTGCAATTCTGTACCAGCCGGTCGGATTACCTGCCTCTATGGCAACACTTAGCTTTACATCTTTTAGAAGCTGTTTTAGATAAACTTGATTCTGATAAAGTTTTTCTTTTTCAAATACAGAAATCACTCTTATTTTATATTTATCTTTAAGCAGCTCTTTAACTTTTTTAGCAGTTTCTAATTCACTTCCAGAAGCCATAACTGCAATCTCTGCTCCAGAAGATTCCGAAACTATAGCAGCTCCTTTTTCAAATTCTTCAGCACTAATTTTTGTTTTATAGGAATCAACAGCTTGCCTGGCCATGACTAACGCTACAGGCTTTTTCTTTTCTTTGACAGCAGAATCCCAAGCCAATCTAACTTCTATACTATTAGCAGGCCTAATCACCCTTAAGCCAGGTATCATTCTTAAGGATTCTAACTGTTCTACCGGTTGATGGGTAGGTCCGTCTTGACCAACATGTATTGAATCATGAGTAAATACATAAATTACAGGTAAATCCATCATTGCTGCCATTCTGAGCGAAGGCCGCATATAATCAGAAAAAGTTAAATAAGTTGCAGTTACAGGTCTTAAACCTCCATGCAGCATTATTCCTCCAGCTGTTGCTGCCATTGCATGTTCTCTAACTCCAAATTTAATATTTTTCCCACCAAAATTGCCTCTTTTAATATCAGCATACTGATCGAGGTTAATTCTGGTTGAGGCAGAAAGATCAGCAGTTCCTCCAATTAAATAGGAAAGCTTTTCAGCTAAAAGTTGATAATATTCTCCAGAATAATTTCTAATTGGCTTTCCAGCTTCTGGCTCAAATCTTAAATCATCAAAATCAATATCAGCATTAAGCTCAATTCCTGATTTAAGTTCTTTAAACTCCTTTTCAAATTTTGCCTGATAGTTATTTTTTAACTCCTGCCACTCGTAAAAATCATTTTTCAGTTCTAAAAGATGCTCTTTAAAATAATCATCCACTTCTGCTGGAACTGCAAAGTCTTCTGGCAGCAGCCCAGCTTTCTTCTTCATTTCAAGTATCTCTTCTTTTCCCAGAGGCGAGGCATGGGCTGAACTGTCACCTTCTTTAGTAGCTATGCCTTTGGCTATTGTAGTATCAGCAATAATGATAGTTGGTCGACTCTGATCTTTTTTAGCCTTTTTAAAAGCAGTTTCTAAATCAGAAAAGCTGCTTCCATCTACAGAAGAGATTACCTGCCAGTTAGCAGAATCAAATCGCTTTTCAATATCATCTATAAAAGTTATATCAGTCGGTCCATCAATTGAAACTTGATTATGATCATAAACAACTATCAGTTTATCAAGTTCCAAGCTTCCTGCCAGAGATGCAGCTTCATAACTTACCCCTTCCATCAAGTCTCCATCACCAGCTACTATATAGGTATAATGATCTATTAATTTATGGTCTGGCTGATTAAACTTTTCAGCCAAGACTTCTTCGGCCAGAGCCATCCCAACAGCATGAGCAACCCCCTGTCCTAAAGGGCCTGTTGTCATTTCAACCCCAGGAGTTACTCCATATTCTGGATGTCCAGGAGTTTTAGAATTAAGCTTTCTATACTCTTTTAGGTCCTCAAGGCTAAGATCATAACCGGATAAATGAAGCAGTGAATAAAGCCAGATTGAGCCGTGTCCGGCAGATAAAATCAGACGATCCCTATTAAACCAGTCAGGCTCTTCTGGATTATATTTCATTTCTTTAGCAAATAAATAAGCACCGATTTCTGCACAGCCTAAGGGCATCCCGGCATGACCAGAACCAGCATATTCCACAGCATCTGCAGATAAAGCTCTGACTGTATCAGCAATTTTTTGCAGCATTAATTTCACTCCTCTATTATCCTTCCGCCATCTTGACTAAAGTTATCTTCCAATATTTTATAGGCTGCAGCTTCTGATTTTGCAGCTGCTATTTTTGCCATCAGCTCACTATTGTTTGCAAAGTCCATTATATCTGTCAGAGCAGGCATATGCCCCTTTTTATTAATTGGGGCCAGCACAAAAATAAATTTAATTGGATCAAATTGATGACCCAATTTAATTCCATTTCTAATAACCAACAGACTAATAGCTGATTCATTAACACCATCTTCAATTCCAGCGTGAGCCAGACAAATCTCTGGTGCAATTGCAATATATGGTCCCTTATCTTCTACAATTTCAATCATTCTTCTAATATATTTTGCTTCAATTAAATCTTTATCTAAAAGCAGCTTTCCTGCCTGCTTTATTGCTTCTTTCCAGTCAATTTCTTCATCAATTATTTTAATCTGATTCTGCTTAAGAAGTTTAAGCAGTCCCGCAGACTTCTCTTTAGAAAGTGACTTTTTATTAACAAGCTCTGCAGGTTCAAGATGTTTTTCAATTTTTTCTAGTGCTTCTTCCAGTTTATCATCTTCTAAATAAGGTTTAAGAAGATCTATGATTTCTTCAGCTTTATAACTTTTTTCTTCCTGCTTAATATTGATCTTATTTTCTATCTCATTTAATGCTTTTTTTTCTTCTCTTTCTGAAAAGATTCCATATTCAATTTCCTTTTTGCGAAGATAAGACTTAATTTTTTCTACATCACTATCATTTAAAAATGGATTGACCACAATCACATCTAATTTTTCTAAACTCAAAGGAATAGTTGAAATAATAAAATCAATTTCATTTAACAGCTCATTATCTTCTAAATCTAAACTGGAAAGACTGGCTGTAATCTCAATTACTTTAAATTCATTATTTAATCTAACTTCTAAAAGATTAGTAGTTCCAACTCCACTTGAACAAACAATTGCTACTTTTGCCTTCTTCTTTTCCTGATAATTATTTCTTTCCAGTGCAGCTCCAAAGTGGATTGTAATATAACCCACCTCATCTTCACTGACCTCTACATAAAATTCGCTCTGTATTAACCTTGCTGCCAATTTTGAAGCCTGAAAAACCTCTGCATATTTATCTTTAATATCTGATAAAAGCGGATTTTTAATCGGGAGATCAAAAATAATTCGATTTACTATAGCCTGCAGATGAATTAATAAACCTGAATAAAGTTTCTGATCAGCTGCAAGATTAACTGAAAAATATTTTTCAACAACTCTGACCATTTCTTTAACCAGGTATTCTAGCTCATTTTCTGCAAAGTCCGCTTTAACTTCTCCCTCTCTCATTTTTGCTCCCAGCAGGTGAATTGTAATAAAAGCAATTTCATCTTCGGGAATTTCAACTGGGAATTTCTTTTCCAGCAGCAGAGCAATTTTTTTAGCAATCTGATATTCTTTTTTATCTTTAACAGCCTGCAATCTCTCTGGAGCAATTTTAATATCCTGCTCAGCTAAAAGTCGAGAAATAGCAAAGGCAACGTGGACAATTAATCCTGTAAAAGCACTATCAGTGAAGCGAATTTTTAATTCTTTTTCAGCTACTTTAACTATCCCCTCGATTTCTGAAAGATTCAGTTCACCTAATAGATTTTTTATTTCCTCATTATAGCCATGGTCTAAGCGGCTTTTAAAATCAACCTTTTTATTACTCTTATTTAAAAGCTCAATCATATTTCCAGTCTCATAACTTTCATTAAGCAGACTCTTCATAGCGTGCCGAATATCAATTTCTGCCCCTTCAATTTGGACTCCATAGTTTCTTCTTCTAATCAGATCTAAACCTCTGCTCTGCAGCCATGCTTCAACTTCATCTAAATCCTTACTGACAGTTGCCGAACTTACATCTAATAGATCAGCCAGTTCGAAAATTAAAATCGGCTCTTTTTTCTGAAAAAGTCTATATAAAATCAGATATTTTCGCATTTTAGCAGAACGAAAATGACGGCTGTTATAAAAATTATTAAATTCAGCAAAAACCTTAAACTGCTCCTCTTCTGTTCCCTCTAAAAGTACCCCAAAATTTGGTTTTTTAATCAGCTTTAACTCATATTTTTGAATCAGGTCTTCTATCTCATTCAGGTCATAACGAATTGTTCTGCTGCTTACATCTAGAATTTCAGAAAGAACCTGTATAGAAACAGGCTCCTTCTGATCAACAAGATATTTATATAATTCAAATAATCTTGTGCTCTTTTTCATTTTAAGCAAACAGCTTCGCTATATAACCAATTATTATACCAACAACTCCGAAGTCTGCATCACCAAAGGTTGTATTTGCAAAACCAAGTGATCCCAGAACCGGCAATAATAATGCTGGTAAGAATGAGATTAAAATTCCATTAACAAAGGCACCGATCATTGCTCCCTTTTTACCACCTGTTGCATTACCAAATACCCCTGCAGTTGCTCCGGTAAAAAAGTGAGGAACCATACCAGGAATAATTAAGGCAAGACCCAGAGGTCCAAGTAAGAACATACTAATCAGTCCACCTAAAAAGCTGAATAAAAAACCAATTATTACTGCATTTGGTGCATAAGTGAAAGTTATCGGACAGTCCAAGGCAGGTTTTGCATCTGGAACTAATTTTTCTCCAATACCCTGGAAGGCTGGAACGATTTCACCAATGATCATTCTTACACCAGTTAGAATAATGTGAACACCTGCTGAAAAAGTAATACCCTGCATCAGTGAGAACATAAAGATGCTCTGACCACCTGAATACTCAGAATAAATGTCACGTCCTGCAATTAAGGAAACTACAAAGAAGATTATAATCATGGTCAGCATTGTAGAAAGAACTGATTCTTTTAAGAAACTCAAAGATTTGGGAACTTCAATATCTTCAGTGCTGTCTTCCGAATCTCCAACTAATTTACCAACAAAACCTGCTGCAATATAGCCTGTTGTTCCAAAATGACCTAAAGCAACATCAGTACCACCAGTAATTTTTTTCATAAATGGTTCTGCTAAAGCTGGGAAAAGAACCATTACAAAACCTAAAATTACAGCTCCAACTATAATTAAAGGTACTCCGGTTAAACCTGCTGTACTTAAAACTGCTGATAATAATGCTGCCATAAAGAAAATATGATGGCCAGTCAAAAATACATATTTTAACGGAGTAAATCTTGCAAAAAGAAGATTAGCTATAAAACCGAAAGCCATTATCAAAGCAGTTTGAGTACCAAGTGTTTGTTGTGCCAGAGCCACTATTGCTTCATTTGTCGGGATAACACCCTGAATATTAAATGCATCCTGAATCATTGGCCCCAAATTATTCAGACTTCCAATTAAAACGTTAGCACCTGCACCTAAAATTACAAAACCTAAAATACTTTTTAAGGTACCTGACATTATTTTAGAAAATGGTTTTTTCAGCAAAGCCAGACCTAAAAATGCCATTAATCCAACTAAAGTTGCTGGTTGATTTAAAACCTCATAAACTAAAAAGTTAATAAAAGATAATAAAAAATCCATAAACTATTCCCTCCTTAAAGTTTTTTATATGCTGCCAGAACTTTCTCTTTAATTTCATTTTTATCTGTCATATTTTTGACACTGATTACTTCAGCTGGATGCTCTATTTTTTCTCCAATCTCTTCACTGGCAAAAATATAATCTGCTTGTTCTCCCATAATAGATGATAAGTCCTTAACCTCAACAGAGCCTTCAATTCCTTCCTGCTCCATAATTTTTTCGATATTCATTTTCAAAACCAGACTGCTACCTAAACCCATTCCACATACTGCTAATACTCTCATGCTTTTTCCTCCTATTGTTTTGTTGGCTGATCAATAAAAATTAAGAATCTTAAAATTATTTTGAATAAAATTATTGCTGTGCCAGAACATCTTCAATATATTTTAAAATCTCCTCTGCGCTTCCCATTTCAGCAATCTTATCAACTGCTGATTCCTCCATTAAAACCACTGATAACTCCGAAATGGTTTTTACATGTTTATCATTGTCAACTGTACCAAAAGCAAAGGCAATTTTTACGGGATCATTATTTTTATTACCAAATTCTACTGGTTCTTTTAAAGTAATTAAACTAAGACAATTTTCTTTTACCCCATCTTCTGGTCTAGCATGCAAAAGTGCAATTCCCTTTCCAATAACCACATAGGGACCATTATCAATAATTGATTGTTTCATTGCTTTTACATATCTTTCTTCGATTTGATCAGCTTCTAGTAAGAGTTTACCAGTTTCATCAACAACTTCTTTCCAATCAGCTGCCTCTACATTTACAGCTATATTTTTCTTTTTCAAAAGATCTAATATCAAATCTTTTCACCTCCTGAAATAATTCTTTTCTTTAACTTCTGTCTCTATTATACTCCTGTAATCCCTGAAATGGCAAGAGTTAATAAACTACTTCTTTTTCTAACCATTGTGGCAAAATACTTAGTTTATTAAAAAAAGCACTTAAAAACTGATCGGAATCAGTTTCTAAGTGCTGTAATCTTTAAGTATTAATTTAAATTAAATTATTCTAAATTATAAAGTTAAATACTTTAATTTTTTGACTTTAAATTAATCTTCAATATTTTTTATCAAAGATAAATCCCCCGTTTTAGCTGCTTCTAAAATTGGAGCCATGTATTCATCTATCATTGAGGCATCAAGTGATATCGGCATGTTTTTTAACTTCATCTCCAGCTGTGGATCTTTGGCTGCTTTTAAAGCTCTTTCGATATGATGATCACTAAAGTCATCAAGTTCAGAGAGTTTTGTGGGGAAATTAATTTCTTCAGCAAATTCTATCATTCCCTCTGCAACTGCTTCACCTAAATCACGCCCGGATAAATTTTCAATATCTTGCTCAATATAGCCATTTCTTTTAAATATATCCCCTAAAACTTTTAATTGTTCTTCTATTGCTGGGGCAAAAAACACAGTATAATAGATATTCATAATCCCACAAGCTCGACCATGACTGCTCACATCTACTAAAGAGAAGCTAGTAAGATGACCACCATTAGTTCCTCCTACCATGATTGAATAAGCTCCTAAATCAGTGGCTAAACCCAGAGCCTCTCTAGCTTCAGTATTCTTTAAATCATTAACAACTTTTGGTGTGTTTTTAACTATAAGTTCAATAGCTGTCGAAGCAATCTCCTTTTCTAAATCATAATTTTCAGCATCTATTCCATAAAATACTTCTAAGCAGTGGGCTATCCCATCAAAAGCACCATCAACAGTAACATTTAAAGGCATTGTTTCAGTAATTTTATAATCAAAAACAGATTTATGAGGAATAATTGCATCATCCACAATTAATTTCTTCTGGCCGCTTACTATATCAGTAACATTAGAATATTTTGTCAGATGAGCTCCAGAGCTTGCTGCTGTTTGAATAGCGATTGTAGGAATTAGATGTTCTTTACTGTGCTGAAGTGCCTCTGTTACAATCCCAGTTCCAAAAAATTCGTCTATATGAGGACTATAATGACCAAGTGAAGCTACTACATTGGCAGCTTTGAGGGCATCTATAGTACTTCCTCCACCAATTACTATTATAGAATCAGCTTCAAAAGTATTTAAATATACTGCTAAACGATAAACATCTTCTCTTGGAGCATTTGGATCAGCACCAGGAAAGATTCTATTTCCAGCAATTTTCAGATTGTTTTTCTTAAGTGATTTTTTAATTTCAGTTACCGCTGTTTCTCGATAAGTATCATTAGAAATTAACAAAACTTTCTCACCATATTTTTTAGCATATTCTCCTACTTCATTTAAGATTCCTACCCCTAAAGCATACTCATCTCCTTTAAAATCATATAAGAGTGCTTTCGCTTTTTCTTTTAAATCCATTCTTGATATGCCTCCCTTTAGTTAATTTTTATTATAAATAATTTATTATTTAATTTAATCACTTTAAATCAATCATAACATATATTATTTACTGCATCAAAAAATGTTAAAATATTCAAATTTAATTTGATTTATATTATTGCTTGAATTTACTTCCAAAAACATAAATCCTGCTAAAATGTGTTAGCAGGATTTATGTTTCATTTAATTAATATTATTTTTCAGCCATTTTTTCAGCAACTTCAACTGCTTTTATAAGGCTAGTGTCATAAGCCTTTCCTTCCCAAGCAATATCAAAAGCGGTCCCATGATCAACAGAAGTTCTAATTATCGGTAGACCTAAAGTCACATTAACACCACTATCAAAACCAAGCAGTTTAACCGGAATATGTCCCTGATCATGATACATGACCACTACAATATCATATTCTCCATTAACCGCTTTTACAAAAACAGTATCTGGAGGAATCGGACCAAATGCTTCTATACCTTTCTCTTTAGCATTATCAACTGCTGGTTTTATTTCGTTGATTTCTTCTTCACCAAATAATCCTTGTTCACCAGCATGTGGATTCAAACCTGCTACTGCTATTTTTGGAGTTTCTATACCGAGATCTTTTAAAGAACTATTAGCTAATTCTATTACCTTTTCGACTCTTTCTTTTTTCAATGTTTTACAGGCATTAAGTAAAGACATGTGTGTTGAGACATGTGCTACATTCAATTTGTCTGAGTATAACATCATTGTATAATCTTTCGTCCCTGTTTTTTCAGCAAAAATTTCTGTATGACCTGGATATTTAAAACCTGCTGTTTGAATGGCTTTTTTATTTATTGGAGCAGTGACAACAGCATCAATTTTTTTATCCATTGCTAAATCAATACCTTTTAAAACAAATTCAACTGCTGCTTTACCAGCATTTTCATTAACTTCTCCCGGAATTAAGTTATCTATATTTACATTATTTAAATTAACAACATTTAACTTATCGTCTTGATATTTAGTACCTAATTTATTTAAATTATCACTTAATTCATTAAAAAACACATTAAAATTTAACTTTTCGTTTATTTTTTTTAATACATTTAAATCACCAATAACAATAATTCTATTTGATTTTTTAAAATGATTATCTTTAAAAGCTTTTAAAATGATTTCTGGTCCTACTCCAGCGGGATCTCCCATTGTAATTCCGATATTATTTTTATAATTATTCATTATTAGACCACTTCCTTAAATATTTAAAGACCTCAATTATAGATTTTTCATTACCAAAAGCTCCAGCTTTTGTAACCACAGGTTTTTTTGATAATTCTTTTCCAGAAAAAACACTTAAAGGTATTCCTGGTAAAACTTCTTCTTTTATTATATTAAACTGAGCACATATTGTAGAGGCAGATTGTATTGCAATATCGCCACCGGTAATAAATAAACCTTTTACATCATCTAAGTTATAAAGTTCTTTTGCCATCATTCCCATAAACTTAGCAATAGTCTTACTTACCTCTTTTTGATTTAAATTATTTTTTTCTCCAATACTTATAGCTTTTTCAACCAATTTTCTTTCTTTCGCAGATCTAATTATAATATCTTTTTTTTCGTTAATACTGTTATCAATTAATTTTTTCAACCTGTTTATTTCCTTTTTTTCTTTGCCAGAAACAACATTTTCTATATTAATATCTAGAACATTTATATTATCATCATTTTCATTAGCATATTTCACTTGTTCTCTTGTCACATCACTAACACTGCCTACAATACCAGCAATAATACTATCATTTGTTGCTTCTTTATTTTTATTAGTTTTTAAATTAAAAGTTTCAGGTAATGTCTCTGCTAATCCAGCAGAGCCGACAAGAAGAGTTTTCAAATCTAAAGAATTTATTGTTTCAGCTATTGTTTTTAAATCTTCTTTAGTAATTGCATCAATAATAATAATTTCTTTTTTATTTTTTATTTCTTCATTCATTTTTTCTTTTAAATTATTTTTTCCTTTTAAAACATCTTTAAGATTAATTAATCCTACACTTTTTTCACACTGCTCAGAAATAATATCTTTAATATAAGAATGTTTTATAGGAGTTATTGGATCATTTGCAATTTCTGTTTTTTCAAGTGGAATATCATGAACAAATTGAATACCACCAATTGTTTTCCTTCCGTTATCAGGTAGTGCAGGTGCAACTATAGCAAGATCAAACTTACCCCCATCCATAACACCATCTATTTCAGAACCGATATTACCTCTTAATGTAGAATCAAGCTTCTTATAAATATACTTAAAAGATTTCTCATTTAATTTTTCTGCTGCTTTATAAGCCTTTTCATATGCTATCTTTGGATCATCAGCTCTACTCTCTGTATCAACAACGACGACATCAATCTTTTCATCTATATTTTCTATTTTTTCTATATCAAAAACTACTACTGTAGTAAAACCATCTTTACTAAAATGTACACCTGTATCGTTAGAGCCTGTAAAATCATCAGCAATTATTGCAACTTTGTCTTTCATAACTAACCTCCCATTTCATCATTAATATTAATAGCTGCTGTCCCAATTTAGAACAGCAGCTATTTGGCTATTTATTATGTTATACTACCTCTTCTCTTCCATTGTTTTCTTGCTCTTCTTTTATGAATCTTTTATGCAGAAAAGCTGTAACTGCGGGTGTTAATAATGCGGTTGTTATAGTTGATGCAGCAACCTGTGGTGTTGCAGTTGCAGCCAGTGCTTCTAAAGTAGGGTCAGCCACAGCTACAGCTTGTGGTGTAGCAACTGCGTTACCAGCTGTACTTGAAGCAGCAGCTCCAGCCATACCAGTTCCTCCTGTTAGCCTATCAGCCCAGAAATTGAAAAATCCACCAATAATACTAGTCATAACACCTAATAAAACTCCAGAAATTCCAGCTGTAATAAGCATAGTAAAGTTAATTCCTGCTCCTAAAGGAAAAGCAAATAAAGGAATAAATACCGGGCCACTCTTTGTTAAAAATTCTTTCATATCAGAGTCAAGATTACCAAGAATCATACCAATAATTATTGGAATAATTACTGCAACTAATGTTATAAATGGAATTCTAGCAATTCCAGCTGTTCCTAAAGCCACCATTGTAAGAAATGGACCATCATTAATAGAAATTATGGAAATAGCTCCTACATCAGTTTCATCCCCAAATTCCCCTACTAATGCTGCATATAATCCACCATTTGTGTTACTCATTGCAGCAATTATCGCTAATGAAGATAATCCAAGAAAACTATCATTTAAAAATTTAGAAACAAATAATCCAATTCCAACTGCAACTATAAACTTAGTTGCAGTTACTACTGTTCCTTTTCTTATAGCTGTTGGAGCAGCTTTTAATTCGATACCAGCTCCCATACAAAGTAGAAAAGCGGCTATAAGTGTTGAAGCGCCATTTTTAAATAATGCTGTTGTAAATCCACCAATTTCTAAAAGTTCGGGAAAGAAAGTATTTGTTAATGCACCGAGAACAAGAGGAACTACCATCATACCACCAGGAATTTTTTCAATAGACTGCTTTATTTTCAATTTCATCACTCCTTAAATTATTTAAAAAGTTTTTAATAAGTTATTATTAAACTGTTGGTGCAATTCTAAATATACCGAATTCTTGATGTCCAAGCAATTCTGCCTTTGGTTTTTCCCCATTTGATACTCTAATCATATAATCAAAGATTTCCTCAGAAACTTCACTCATTGGAACACCATCATCAATTATTCGACCAGCATTAATATCAATATTATCTTCCATCATTTTATAAGTTCTAGAATTACCTGTTACTTTAATTACCGGTGCAATTGGTGACCCTGTAGGGGTTCCTCGCCCAGTTGTAAACACAATTATCTGAGCTCCACCTGCAAGCATACCAGTTATTGAATCAATGTCCTGACCAGGTGTATCCATTACATAAAAACCTTTGCCATCTACTTCTTCTGCATACTCTAAGATACCTTGAATAGTAGCAAATCCAGCTTTATAAATACATCCAAGAGATTTTTCTTCAATAGTTGTAACTCCACCCTGGATATTTCCTGGAGTAGGTTGATTACCTCTTAAATCAACTCCTGAATCTAATGCTCTCTCTTCAGTCCTATTAACAATTTCAAACAATCTATTCTTCACATGTTCATTTAAAGCTCTTTTTGCTAATACATGTTCTGCTCCAATTAGTTCTGTGGTTTCTGATAACATTGCAGTACCACCATATTCAAGAAGCTTGTCTGATGCTCCTCCAACTGCAGGATTGGCTGCTATACCAGATGTAGCATCTGTTCCACCACATTCTATTCCTAATATTAAGTTATCTAGATCTACTTCTTGTCTTTCCATTTTAGCAAGGTCATTTGCCATATCCCTAGCAATTCTAGTACCCACTTCAATAGTTTTAAGTGTTCCACCTTCTTTTTGTATAACTAATTTTTCTACTCTTTTACCAGTTTTACTAATCTCTTCTGCTACATTATCAGGCTCTACACCTTCACAACCTAGACCTACTACAAGAACTGAACCAACATTAGGATTTTTACCTAAGCCTATTAATGTTCTTATTGTTTGATCTTCATCAGGTCCCAACTGGCAACATCCATGTTCATGAGGAATTGCAACAGCCTCACTTATTTGATCTGCTATTTTCACAGCAGTATGAGCTGCACAAACTGAAGTAGGTAATACAAGCAGGTGATTTCTAATACCTACTTTTCCATTTTCTCTTTTATAACCTTTAATTTTCAATTTAATTCACCCCCCGTTTTGTTAAATCTCCACGTGCTCTTTTACTCTCGAGATTATGTACATGAACATAATCACCTTTTTTGATATCTTGACTGGCCTTCCCTATAACTTCACCGTATTTAACAACATCACTACCTTTTTTGATATCTACTAAAGAAAATTTGTGTCCAAAAGGTATGTCATTATTTATTTGTATCTTTTCTACATCCTCTTTAATTTCAACTTCAACCTCTTCTCCTTTAGCAATATCTGACAGTGTTGTAGCAATATTGTCTTCAGAGTTCATTACAATAGATTTACTTGCCATTTAAATTTCCCCCCTTCGATATTATTATTCTCGTATATATTTAATGCAAGTATCATTCCAAAAAGCTTAAATTTTCTGAATTATTTTAAAAACCCTATTATATCAACAACTATAATTTTTTAATTTCTGAAATTAATAGATTTTAACCCCTTATTTTTTTATAAAAAAATAACATATTGCTGCATAATGCAACAATATGTTTTATTATAAATCATATTTTTTTAGTTTTCGCCATAGAGTCGATCTGTCAATGTCTAATATATTAGCAATTTCTGTTTTAGATAAACCATCGCCAGTAAGTAACTTTATAACCTGTTTTTCAATATTATCAAAGGAAGTATATATATCAATTAAATTATTTTTTTCATTTCTCTCATTTCTTTCTGGTAATATATATTTAATATCTTTTTTTCTAATTATTTTAGAATCTGAGATTACAATTGTTTTCTCAACCATATTTTCTAACTCTCTGACATTACCTGGCCAATTATATTTTTGAAAAGCTTCGATCACACTACTAGAAAATTTAATATTTAAATTATTTTTTTTAGTCATTTTATTTGAAAAATATTTTACTAATGCTGGTATATCTTCTTTTCTTTCTGAAAGAGGAGGAATTTTAAGTTCTAGAACATTTAGTCTATAATATAAATCTTTTCTAAATTCTCCATTTTGTACTTCTGTATTTAAATTACTGTTTGCAGCAGATATTATTCTAACATCTACTGGAATCACTTCTCTTCCTCCAAGCCTCATTATCCTTTTTTCTTGAATAACCCTTAATAATCTAGCTTGAAGCTTCTTATCCATTTTTCCAATTTCATCTAAGAATATAGTCCCTCTATGAGCTAATTCAAAAAGACCACTTTTCCCACCCTTTTTTGCTCCTGTAAAACTTCCTTCCTCATATCCAAAAAGTTCACTTTCAAGTAAATTTGTTGGCAAGGCAGCACAATTAATAGCAACAAATGGACCATTTTTTCTTTTGCTATTTTTATGTATACTGTGAGCAAATAATTCTTTTCCGGTTCCACTCTGACCTCTAATTAAAACTGTAGAGTTAACTTTTGCAAATTTTTTAGCTAATTCTTTTTTTACTTTTATAACTTTACTTTCTCCAATTATATCATCAAAATTATATTGAGCAGTTAAACCTTTTTTATTTAATTCCCTTCTAATTTCTTGTTCTAATTTCTGTATTTTTGTAACATCTTGAAAAGTTGCTACAGCACCATTTACTTTATTTTCTACTTTTATGGGGACTCTATTTGTAGCAATTCTTGTTTCCCCTATATTTTGTATCTGATTTAGTTCTTTCTCTCCAGTCTTAATTACCTCTAATAATCTTGTGTTTGGTAATACTTCATCAGCCCTATAATCAATTACATTATTTTGATTTAGATTAAATAATTTTTCAGCTTGAGGATTAAAAACATTTACTATTCCATCCTTATCTATAGCAATTATACCTTCTTGAGCAAAGTCTAAAATTGTTTTTAACATTTCTTTTTCTTTCTTTTCTTTCAAAATTGCTTGATAAACTTTTTGAGCTTCTAAAATAGCATTTTGTACAGCTTCTTCCCCTGAAGTAATTAATTTAGTTTCAAAACCATGTTTAGCAGCAGTTTTAATAGCTATTGTATCACCAATGATAAGAGTAACATCATTTTCAATAGCTTTTCTTATTTGTTTTTCAACTTGATTATTGCATTTAATTTCATAGTATTCTATATTAATATCTAAAGTGTTTGAAATAGATTTCATTCCATATATAACATTAGAGTAACCAATTATACCAATTTTTTTGTTTTCTGATGAAACAAATGGATAAATAACCCTTAACAAATCAAAACCGGTAACATTTATTTCAACAACTGGAACATCGACATTTTCTTTTATCATAGTTGCAGTTCCACCACGACTAATAATTAACTCAGCCCCATTTTCAACTGCTTCTTTTGCTACTTTAACCCCTTCTTTAAGATCACCCAAATATACATCAATATAATAATTGTTTCTATCAACAACTTTCTGAGAAGATTCTTTTAACTTCAAATAAGGCGCTATTAAAATAATTTTATTTTCAATTTCCATAATTATCTCAACTTACAACATTCTGCGGCTTGCCAGCTAACCAGGCTTCAATATTAGCAAAAACTATTTCAGCTCTTTTAATAAAAGCTTCCTCAGTTGCAAAAGCAGTATGAGGTGTTAAAATAGTATTTTTAGCATTTAAAAGTGGATGATCTTTAGGGATAGGTGGCTCTATCTCAAACACATCAATTCCAGCTCCAGCAATTTCTTCCTCATTTAAAGCTTCAGCCAGTGCTTTACTATTAACTACAGGTCCCCGCGCTGTATTAATCAAGATTGAACTATTTTTCATTAAAGCAATCTCTTCTGCATCAATTAAATCTACAGTTGAATCTTTGAGTGGAACATGCAGACTGACTATATCACTTTTCTGCATCAGTTCAGGAATTGGCAGATATTCTACTCCAAGTTCTTCTCCAGCTTGATGTTTTTTATGATTATCAACTAGAATATTACAGCCAAAGGCATCTGCAATCCGAGCAGTCTTCTGACCAATTGAACCAAAACCGATTATGCCAAAGTTTTTGCCGGCCAGTTCATTTCCAATTAGACCAGCTCGAGTTTTTCCAGCTCTAACTGCAGTATTAGAATCATTAATCTTACGCATTAAGTCAATTGTCAAACCAAAAACGAGTTCAGCCACAGCCTGATTTGCATACCCAGAAGAATTGGAAACTAAGATATCATTTTCGCGGCAGGCATCCATTGCTATGTGATCAAAACCGGTAAAAGCAACTGAAATCATCTTTAAATTTTTAGCAGAATTGATTACTTCTGCAGGTAAGGGCTGATTGGCTATAATTAAAATGTCAGCATCTTCTGCTCTTTTTACCATTTCTTCATTGCTCTCTGCTCTAGCAGAATAAGCAATCAGCTGATGACCCCCAGCTTCAAGTGTCTGCCTGTATTCTTCAATTTTAAGCATAGAAATATTAATTGGTTCAATCATCACTATTTTCATTATTTTCACCCCTAAAAATATAATAAGTATTTAATTAAGCTGTTTTATGTTCTTTTATTTTTTCATAAGCATCATTAATTTTTTTGAATTCCTGCTCGGCAAAATCTACAAATTCTTCCGGTAAACCCTTACCAATTACATTATCCGGATGAAATTCTTTTGCCTTTTTCCGATATTTACGCTTAACTTCCTTAAAATCAGCCTCAGGTGAGCATTCCAATATTTTATAATATTTTTCTAAGTCAGCTGTTTCTACATATTGAGATCTGATGCTTTCATACTGACTATCATTTAGTTTAAAAATTCTTTTAGCTTTCTTAATATATTCTTCTTCTTTATGATGAAAATCATCATCTGCTACTGCAACCTTCATCAATAAATCAAACATCCCTAAAACAAGAGTCTGTTCACTTTTAAAATTATCATAAAACTGCTGTGCATATTCTGTAAAACTATTATTTTTTCTTTTAGCCTCATCAAAAATTCTAATTGCTAATTCGCGAGCATCTCCCTGCAGCTTAAGCTCATTTTTAATAAAACGATCAATAGTTTTTATCTCAGATCGACTGACAGTACCATCTGCTTGTGCAAACTTAGCCAACATTGAAAAGATACTAGTAAAAAAGATAGTTTGCTTTTCTTCCTGTTGATTCAAATTGTTTTTCTGCTGCTGTCCAAATTGACTCGAAGCAAAATTATTTTTATCAAAATGATTACCAATAGCTGCCCCAATCACCGCCCCTAAAGGGCCACCAAAAGACCAGCCAACTGTTCCTCCAAGAATTTTACCCATCCAGGCCATTATTATAACCTCCATTTAATTAGATATATTAGTACTATTTTAACATTCATCAATAAATAAGACAATTAACACAAATAACAAAATATCGACTTTAATTCATTAACTCTTAACCTTATAACCAATCTTAAATAAATAAGTAACTAATGATAACAAAATAATCACCAAACTACTGATTACTAAAGCCGAAAAAGCTGGTGTAATATCAGACTGGCCGACAAAAGCATAACGAAAAGCATCAACCATATAAAAGACCGGGTTGAATAAAGATACCGTACTCCAAATTCCCGGCAGTCCCTTAACAGAGTAAAAAACTCCGCTTAAAAAAGTCAATGGGGTGATAAAAAAGTTAGAAAAAATAGACACGTGATCAAACTTTTCCGCCCATAAACCAGCAACTATTCCAAAAAGAGAGAAAATTGAAGAGACTAAAAAAGCAAAAAATAATGCTAGAAGCGGATGGGCAACTGCTCCCCCATAAAAAAATGTAGCTACTAAATATGTTACACTACCCACTAACATTCCCCTAACCATTCCTCCAATCATAAAACCTAAGGTAAGTTCAATATAAGAAAAAGGGGCCAGTAGAAAGTCAATTATTATCCCATTATACTTTGCTCCAATTAAAGATGAGGAAGTATTGGCAAATGAATTCTGAATCAAACTCATCATAATTAAACCAGGAACAATAAAATCAATATAAGGTATTCCATAACCGGCAACCTCCCGATTCTGAAAAGAATACGAAAATATAATTAAATATAAGCCAGTTGAAATTAAAGGAGCAAATATAGTTTGAATCGCAACTTTAGAAAATCTTGCAACTTCTCTTTTAACTAAACTAAAGAAAGTGATATTATTAATTGTCGTCACCTCCTAAATTAGTTAGCTTAATAAAGACATCTTCCAACTTTGCACTTTCAATATCAATATCGACAATATCTAGATTCAAAGCATTAATTTTTCTCATAATTTTATCTAAATCTTTTTTTGCTGTTTCAATTTCAATCTGTCTTTGATTATTGTTCAGTTTAAAATCAATTTCTACCAACTCTTCTTCTAATCCATGAACTGCATCAGCAAATTTGATCTTAATAATCTTTTTATCTATAGAATTGATCAAACTTTCTTTGCTGTCAACCTTGACAATTTTACCTTTATTCATAATAGCAATCCGATCACAAAGTGCCTCCGCTTCTTCTAAATAATGGGTAGTTAAAATAATTGTCTTACCTTCTTTATTTAGCTGAATTACATAATTCCAAAGGCTATTTCTTAACTCAACATCAACTCCAGCTGTTGGCTCATCTAAAACAATTATTTTTGGGTCATGAACCAGTGCTTTAGCAATCAAAAGTCTTCTCTTCATTCCACCTGATAACTGTCTCGGTCCTATTTCGGCTTTATCAGCTAAACTCAAAGCTTTCAGTAATTCATCAATTTTTTCACTATTATCTTTAATCCCAAAATAACCGGAGTGCATTTCGAGAGTTTCGCGAACAGTAAAGTAAGGATCAAAAGTTATTTCCTGTGGTACAATCCCTAAAGACTTTTTAGTTTCTCTATAATTATCAATAATATCCTTGCCTAAAACTGTGACTGTTCCCGAATCTTTTTTCACTAAACCACCTAAAATTCCAATCAAAGTGCTTTTGCCGGCTCCATTAGGACCCAGCAGGCCAAAAAATTCACCCTCTTTAATATCTAAATTTATATCATCTAATGCCTGTAAATTACCATATGTCTTATTTATATCTCTGATTTTTATTGCTGTAGACATTTTTTCCTCCTTCTATCTCCCAAAATATAGAGAGCTTCTATTTTTATCTATTATCTTCTATTTTAGACTTCTTCTCTCATTCTGTTCATTGATTTTTTAATAGTAGCTATCAACCAGCTGATCATAATTACAAAAGAAATTGATTCAGCAATTGGAAAAGAAAACCAAACAGCGTCCAGTCCAAAAATTTCGCCTAAGATATACATCCCAGGAACTAAAAGAATTGCCTGCCTTAAAAATGTTATGGCAAAACTTGGCATTCCTTTGCCAACCGCCTGAAAAGTTGCTACTCCAATAATATTTAAAACCATAAAGAAATAAGATAAACTTACTTTTTTCAAGGCGCCAATTCCGATATTTAAGAGTTTAGGATCACTGTTAAATAATTTGATAATAGCACCTGGAAACAGTTGAAAAATTATAAAACCAATCACACCAAAACTTAAAGCTGCTAAATTACCGACTATAATAGTTTTTTTCATACGTTCCGGGTTATTATGGCCAAAATTATAGCCAACTATTGGTAAATAACCTTGTGTTAGGCCAAAAACCATCATTAAAAAGAAAGACTGCATTCTAAAAATTAACCCCATGACAGCAATGGCAGTAGAATTAAAGGCTCCTAAAATTAAATTGATAAATACAATTGACACACTAAAAAGCAGGCGGTTTGCCATTGCTGGAATACCAATATTATAAATTTCCTTTATAATTTGAAAATCAAATTCGAAATCCTCTAATTTTAAAGTTAATTCATTTTTATCACTAAATAAAACAAAAATAATAAATATACCACCAATAAATCTTGAAAACACAGTTGCATAAGCAGCCCCAGCCACACCAAGCTGTGGAAATGGACCCAGACCAAAAATTAAAAAAGGATCAATAATCATATTTAAAACTGCACCAATAATCATGGTCATCATTGGTAGAAATGTATTGCCCTCTCCCCGCAAAATATAGTTAAAAGTAGCAGGAATAAAGATTGCAATCGAACCAGTTAAAATAATATTAATATACTGATAACCTAAATCTATTAAAATTGGATCATTAGTAAATAGTCTGACTATATTTTCTGAATAAAATATTCCAAGTAGACCACCCAGAATTCCATAAATAATAGCAATAAAAAAAACATGTTCTGCTACATTGTTAGCGCGACAATTATCCCCTTTCCCTAATAATCTTGAAATCAGTGAACTGGTTCCCACTCCTGTTCCAACACCAACTGCGATTAAAAACATTTGAACTGGAAAAGAAATAGATAAAGCAGATAGAGCATCTGTACTTAAACGCCCTACATAAATACTATCCACTATATTATACATAGCCTGAATGAGCATACCAGCAATTGCGGGTGCTGATAACTTAAAAAGTAATTTTACTATCGGCTCCTCACCCATTCGACTTGATTTTGATTTAAGTACCATTTTAACCCTCCATACGCTCTTAAATTTAATAAATCTCCTTTTACTGTGCTTTTTAAATTCACACTATTTTAATTTTAGCATTTATATGAATATAACACAATTATTTGCTTAACAATAGCAGATATTATTTCAAAAGAGCTTTAAAGATATTTCAAGTCTCTTCATTTGTTAATAAGTATAATATTCTAAATACTTTGACATTGATTATTTAAAGTGATAAAATTTATATAGAGAAGTAGAAAATAGATATTGATTATTTTCATTTAAATATATGTTTATAAATAACTCAAAAACATAAACAAAATAAAAAATGAAGGGAGGGCTATGTCTTTTTTGAAATTATTCTAGAAGTAGGTATTTCTTAAAAACTCTTTTATATCAAAAAAAAGGAGGAATAAGAATGGGTATTACTTTGAACTTAGTTCTTGCTGCTTTTGGGGGAGGCGCTTTCGGAGCTGCTTTAGGTGCATTACCTGCATTTATCTTCTGTGGTTTTGCTGTAATGGCTGGTGAAGCTCTAGCTCTGGCAACTGGTGGAGGTGCGATTACTGGCTCCATAGGTTTTGGTACTTTATTTGGACCTCATATTGCTTTTGCCGGTGGCGCTGCCGCAACAGCTTATGCCGGACAAAAAGGTAAACTCGATGATGGTGCTAATATTTT
The DNA here is from genome assembly GCF_000350165.1 of Halanaerobium saccharolyticum subsp. saccharolyticum DSM 6643. Taxonomy (NCBI): domain Bacteria; kingdom Bacillati; phylum Bacillota; class Clostridia; order Halanaerobiales; family Halanaerobiaceae; genus Halanaerobium; species Halanaerobium saccharolyticum. Next base: position 33,922 of record NZ_CAUI01000010.1, on the reverse strand, counting down.
AGCCCCATTGTATGGAATTAATGAAAACTGGGATATTTTAATGGTTGGTGGTATCTTTGGTATTTTAGGTTTAGTAATTAATCAATTCTTTGCATCTATTGGCACACCTACTGATACAATTGCTTTAACTGTAGCAATTTCTGCACTCATTCATAGACTTGCTTTTAGTAAAACAGGTATTTTTGGTACTTATGATCCGGATAAAAGTGATTCGCGCTGGAAACCACCAGCAGAAATTGCTTGGTTACCCTGGCAGATGAATTTTTCTCAACTGCTTGCTTTAGGACTTAGCGTTGGTTTGGTTTCTGGATATATTACTATTGTTACTGGCAGTAAATTTATTATGTTTGGTATAACAGCCGCTTCTTTAATTATTTTGGAAACAAAAGGTAAAGGACCTGTTACCCACCATATCGCATTTCCAGCTGCAGCTGCAGCAATAGCTACAGGAAGTGTTATTTGGGGAGGCATCTTTGGTATATTAGGTGCATTTATTGGTGAGTTTTTTGCCCGTCTATTCTACGACTGGGGAGATACTCACATTGACCCTCCTGCCTGTACAATCGCTGTTTTAATTACCACAGCAATGCTATTTTTAGGTTTTACATTTTAAATGATATAAAAAAACTCCCGGCTAAAAAAACAGCCGGGAGTTTTTTCAATTAAAATATTATTTTCTGTTATAATTAATCAATAATTTAAATATTAATTTCATAAAAATATTTTATCTTACCGGACAAGCGCCAGTCTCACAAGAAGCATCATCTATTTCTCTTTCTAAATACTCAGTTTCATACTTAGAAACTAAAGAGGGATTAAATCTTTCCATTTCTTCCACCCGCTTATTATATTCTTCTTCAGTGATTTCTTCATAAGGCATTAAATCGTAAAAATTATCATTATAAGAAATGAATGAAATACCTACAACACTATTCCAGTTTTCCCACAGCCATTCTTCTACATCTTCCCATTCATCATCTCGTACATGAACAGTAATTGAGGCATTATGATCAACATAATTTTCCATAAACATCTTATATGTTTCTAACTGATCAATAGCATCCACATCTCCTTTAACCTCCCCTTCAGGAGCTTTAACAGGAAATTCAACAACAAGTGTTTCTGGATCATCTGGATTCTGACCAACTTCTGGATTAATAGGATAATCTAATTCTTCGCAGACACGGGCCAGTGGATCAGAAGCAGAAATTCTTACTCTGCGTACATAATAAGCACTATGAGAATAATGAAGACCACTAGAAACTGTTGGCATCTGAGTTTGAGTCCCTTCAGGTTTAACAGTTGTAATTAATTTAGGCTCATTATCTCCTACCTCTTTTGCAATTTCTCTACCAGCTTTATGAGCAACTTCTTTCAGTTCTTCTAATAATTCAGCTTCTTGAGCTTCATTTAAACCTGCAGCATTTTTCATATCCTGCCAACCAGTTAAAGAAGTTCCAATTAATCTATCTCTTTTATTAATCTGATCCCATTCTGGTAGTTCAAATTCAATTAAAGCCATTCTATAGCCAGACCTAGCAGAAAGTTTTTGAGCTTCAAACATTCTTTCCTTCTCAATATTACCTTCTTCATCAACAAAAGCCATTACATTTAAAGAAGTTAAGTTACAAACTCCTCTGGAATCTAATAAAATTTCTGCACAGGGATTAACCCCCTTGAAATTCTCACGACGGCGGCTACCTTCGACAGCATTAATAAATCCAGGTTCTCCACTAAAGCGCATCTGTTTAACATGCCATTTTAACTGTTCCTTAGAAGGTTTTCCTTCGTAGAAAATACTATTATTGCTCATTTGACGGTGAGATATTTCCTTGTTGATAACCCATTCGTCATCTTCTTTTACATACAGATTACTCTTAGCCTGAGCTATTTCCTTATCACCTTCACTAAAGAGACAGATTTGGGATGAACGCCTAACTCCACCAGATACTACATTTTCAGCAACAATATTTGCTAGATCCATAGCGTCAATTGGTTTCAATTTAACGCGATTTATCTCGTCAAGATCTCGATCCGGCTTTTCTTTCAATAATTTATCTATCTTAGTAAACATTCTCTTTAAGCTCTGATGACCAGAAGCTGTACCACCAAATGTTTTAAGCTTTTCCCCTTTAGGACGAACTGAATCATAATTAAAGATAATTCTTTTTAAGGGGCGATAAGCATGGTTTACTAAAAATTTGAAATAATATTCTAAAGACTGAATCCATCCTTCTTTAGAATCACCGACATTAACTGTTACTACATCATCTTCATCAAAATCAAAATCTGTATATTCCCTTCGTTCATCTTTTTCTACAGGTTCATAATATTTATGAATAACTTCAATATCAGTTCTTATTTTTGGCAACTTCTCTACGTCACGAGGAAGTACGCGAAAACCAACTCCTGATCCGATCATCAGCAAATAAAAAAGGTCCTGATAAGCTTTAAAGCTATCAATAACTGTAAATGAGCAGTTGTAATTGCTCATTCCATATTTTTTGGATGACTCTGTAGAAGCTGTCCAGAGTGTACGCCCTGCTAAAAAATTCCTTAGATTATATACGTTATCATAAAGTTTTTCTGCTTCTTTTTTAGTAGTTGGAGCTAAAGAACAGTTATATTCTACAGCCCTTTTTACTGTTTCCCACCAGTATTCGCGGCGCTGCTCTTCTTCTAACCAACGTGAATATGTTCTATAATAAATAAATTCTCCGAGTTCTGTCGGAAAAGGATTGGGTTGGTGTTTATATTTACTCAAAAATTCGTTTGTTAAAAGTGGATTTTCTTTTTCCTTTTTTCTGGATAATCTCGACTGCTGCCTTTTATTTCTATATAAAATATAGGCTTTAGCTGTTGTAACATAGGCAGCCTTCATCAATTTTTCTTCTACCAAATCTTGTATTTCTTCTACTTTTGGCACCTGATCTTCATTATAAAAGTCTAATATCAGATCTGATTCTACATCTAAAGCTACTTGTTCTGCATCATCTTCAGTTGTTGTATCTTCGCCGGATTCAATCATAGCTCTATAAATAGCCTTGGTTATCTTATCTCGACTATAAGCTACTTCTCGACCATCCCGCTTAATTACCGTCATATCAGATTTACTCAAAATAAAAACCTCCTTAAAATTAATTTAATCTAGAAAAATAATTATAACATACTAATGTTTAAAATGCATTTATAATAATGTTGATTAACTTGATTGATTATATATTAAATGACAAATTTAAACAAAAACTATCTTATTGGCTGCTAAATAAAACAAACAATTTATAAATAAATATTTATTGACCTTTAATTAGGTCTATATCTATTATTATAAGATTAGTAGAGTAATTAATCAATTAAAAAAGACAGAAAAATTATTTAAGATACTAATTATTTTTTCTGTCTCCAATTTAATACTTTATATATTCTATTTTAATAATCTAAATCATCTGTGTATTTCTTCTTTTTTTCCCTGATAAATCTCAACCTGCTCCCAGGTGGGTAAGCCTTCTATATCACCTTTAACTGTAATACATAAGGCGCCAACTAAATTAGCAAGTTCAACCGCTTCCTGAATCGGTAATTCTCTTAAAAGTCCAGTAATCAATCCAGCTGCAAAGGCATCTCCTGCACCAATTAAATCAACTATATTATCCACACAATAAGGTTCAACATGTTCAATCTGATCACCCTGATAATATAAAGCACCTTCTGCTCCAATTTTGAGTACTATCAGAGATCCTGGTTCCATCATTTCGTAAAATTCCTTAATAATCTCTTCTGGATCAGACTGTCCAAGCAGAATTTCTCCTTCCTCAACTCCCGGCAGCAAAACATTAACCTGAGGGATAATTTTTAACATGACTTTTTTCATTTCTTCAATAGAATCCCAGAGTTTCAGCCTTAAATTAGGGTCAAAAGAAATTTTTAAATTGTTTTCTCTTGCTACCTGCAGAGCTTTAAAAAAAGCCGCCTGAGCACTCTGACTTAAAGCCGGTGTAATTCCAGTTAAATGAAGGTGCCTGGCATTTTTTATATAGTTCTGATCTATATCTTCTTCAGTCAGACAGCTGGCAGCAGAATTTTCACGGTAATAAAAAACCTTGGGCTCTTTAGTTGTATGCATTTCTTTAATCAGGATCCCTGTTCTGTGCTCTTTATCTCTTTTAACCTGAGAAACATCTACTCCTTCACCACGTACAAAAAATTCTACATAATCACCAAGTGGATCTTTCCCCAGTTTACTGATCCAGCCAGAATTAAAACCAAGCCGCTTAACCCCAATTGCAACATTAGATTCTGCTCCCGCTATATATTTGGAAAAAGTATTTAAATATTTTAGTGAACCTACTTCATTTGGTGCCATTGCTGCCATTGTCTCTCCAATAGTAACAAGATCAATCATTTTAAATCACTCCTAAAAAATAAAGATTTGCCATTAATGCTAAATTTGAAAAAAAGGCCACAGCCATAAACTGCAGCCTTTCTATTTGCTTAGAATTATTAACTATTTATCTCTTAACTCTACCAGAAGCATTTCCACCAGCTAGAGTTTCTACTTCTTTAACACTTACATGGTTGAAGTCACCAGGTATTGACTGTTTTAAAGCAGAAGCAGCAGCACCAAATTCAGCAGCTTCCTGAAGCTCTTTTCCAGTTACTAAAGAATAGATTAAACCACCAGCAAAAGAGTCTCCTCCTCCAACACGGTCAATAATAGTGATCTCATATTTAGTTGACTGGACAAAGTTCTCGCCGTCAAAGAGAATAACTAACCAGCCATTATTAGAAGCACTGTGGCTAATTCTTAAGTGACTTCCTACTAATTCTAAGTCGAAACGATCGATTAACTGTTTTGCAACATCTTTGTAACCTTCAACATTTAAGTCGCCACCGGTAATATCCGAACCACTCTTGATATCAAATACCATTTCAGCATCTTCTTCATTAGCAATTACAACATCAGTATATTCCATTAAACCTTCCATTACCTGACCGGCTCTTTCTTTACTCCAGAGCTTAGCCCGGTAATTTAAGTCACAGCTGACTTTGACTCCGTGCTTTTTAGCAGCTTTAACAGCTTCTAAAGTAACATCTGACATTTTTTTGCTTAAAGCAGGGGTAATTCCTGTGTAGTGGAACCAGTCTACATCAGCAAAAATTTCTTCCCAGTCAAAATCTGCATTCTCAGCTTCAGCAATTGCAGAATGAGCTCTATCATAAACTACATTAGATGGTCTCTGACTAGCACCATTTTCGCAGTAATAGATTCCTAAACGGTCTCCACCGCGAGCAATGTAATTAGTATCAACACCAAAGCGGCGTACTTCGTTTAAAGCAGCCTGACCGATTGGATTATTAGGTAACTTAGTCACAAAACGAGCGTCTAAACCATAATTAGCTAAAGATACAGCAGTATTTGCTTCTCCTCCACCATAAATAACATTAAATGTGTCAGCCTGAATAAAACGCTGATGATCCGGTGGGGTCAAACGCAGCATAATTTCTCCAAATGTAACAACTTTTTTAGACATAATATAAAAACCTCCTGATAATTTTTGAATGAATTTTAGTTATTCTTTAAGTTTGTTTTTGAAATGAGATTTAAGCCATTTCTGCTCTGGCTTCTTTAATCAATCTAATAAATTCTTTAGCAGTTTCTGTTACTTTTTCATAATCACCAGTTTTTGCACCTTTACTTAAAGAACTACCTACACCAACAGCTAAACTACCAGCTTTAATCCAGTCTTTAACATTATCTAAACTAACTCCACCAGTAGGCATCAAAGGTGCATGTGGTAGAGGGCCTTTAATCGCTTTGATAATCTTAGGTCCAAATAAAGTTGCTGGGAAAATCTTAACTATATCTGCACCATATTTCATGGCCTTAACAACCTCTGTTACACTCATTGCACCAGGCATAACGGCCTTCTGATAACGGTTACACATCTCAATTGTTTCTTGATCTAAAGAAGGGGAAACAATATACTCTGCTCCAGCTAAAATACAGGCACGAGCAGTCTCTGCATCTAAAACAGATCCTGCACCAATTAAAATTTCATCTTTGCTGTATTCATCAGTTAACTGTTTAATTACATCAACAGCACCTGGGACTGTCATTGTGATTTCAATCGCATCAATACCACCTTTTTTTACAGCTTCAGTAATTTTTAATGCCTTTTCTGCATTTTCAGCTCTAACAACAGCAACAATTCCGGTTTCCTCAACTCTTTTTAAATCTTCAACTTTACTCATTAAATAAGCCTCCTCTATTTTGTTTCTAATAGTAAAACACTGTTTTATTTATATCTTATTAATATTATTCTAGACTCAAAACAAATTTCCTTCTTTTTTTTAAAAAAATTATAAATTTCATAAGAGGATAAATTGTATTGATATAGAAATTAATATTAGACTATCATTATAATAATTGAGATTATAAAGTTTTAATTTAATAAAATGGGGTGATAAAATGGGGATTAATAATCTATCAAATTTGATAGATGCTCACAAATGGTTTTTTAATGTTCAGGCGGGAAATAAAATATTATATATCACTGCCCTGTTAATTTTGTTAGCGCTTATTATTGTTCTAATTACAAAAAAATTAAGAATACCCATTGTAGTAGGCTATGTGTTTTTAGGTATCTTGTTAAGTGAAGACCTTATTACCCCTCTTCCTTTTTTAAATAAGTTACAGAAAGAATGGTATTTTTTTGTGATTGATAGTTTTGGGTATCTAACTCATATTGCTCTAGGATTTATAGCCTTTAGAATCGGAAGTGAGCTTACAATTAAATTATTCAGAAGATTAGGAAAAGATATTCTGGTAATAGTTATACTTCAGACACTAGCTGCTTTTAGCTTAGTAACTTTATCTCTTTTTACTCTAGGACAGCCACTATATATATCATTGCTTTTAGGTGCCATTGCTTCTGCTACAGCACCAGCTGCAACAGTAATGGTTCTAAGAGAGTATAATGCTAAAGGACCTTTAACTTCTGTTATAATGGCAGTTGTAGGTATAGATGATGCACTTGCTTTAATTATCTTCAGTATAATTGAACCGATTTCACTATTAATTCATAAGGGGCAAACCGAATTAACAATTATTAAAACAATTGGAATACCATTAATTGAAATAATAGGTTCTTTAATTATTGGGTTGATTGTTGGTTATATGGCTCAATACTTTCTCACTATATTTAAAGATAGAACAAAAAAAATTCTAATTTTAATTACGACAATTATGGGCGCTTCCGCACTTTCAATTTATACTGGTCATTCACCATTAATTACTAATATGGCTGTAGGCTTCGCCTGTATAAATTTCACTGATAAAAATCTAGAAATATCTGATTATTTGGAAATAATAACTGTACCTTTATATGCAATGTTTTTTATTCTTGCAGGTACAGAGATTAAGTTTACAGGATTAAAACCAGACTTTTCTTTGATAACCTTTACCTATATAATTGCAAGAATGATTGGCAAAATAGGTGGAGCCTCTTATGCTGCTTATTTAGTCAAAGCTCCGAAAAAGATCCAAAAATATGTAGGCTTTAATCTTCTGCCACAGAGTGGAGTTGCAATTGCTATGGCTTATACTATACAAAACCAGTTTGCTACTGACACTTCAACCCTTATTTTTAATGTTCTACTCTTTACTACAGCATTTACAGAAGTAATTGGACCTCTTGCAACAAAATATTCAATTTCTAAAGCAGGAGAAATTGAAACTGAAGCGAGTTGATATATAATTTAAATTATATTAATTTAATATTTTCATATAAAAAATTCATTTAAAAAAACGGCTTAAGCCCTTTAGAATTTAGGTGCTTAGCCGCTTAGATAATTTTTTGATTTTATTTTTATTTTACTTATTTAATAATGTCAGTTCCCATAAATGGTCTTAGTACCTCAGGTACTGTAACTGTTCCATCTTCATTCTGATAGTTTTCTAAAATCGCGGCTACTGTTCTTCCAATAGCCAGACCTGATCCATTTAAAGTATGAACAAATCTTGTACTTGCATCCGGCTCAGGACGATATCTAATTCCTGCTCTTCTTGCCTGAAAATCTTCAAAATTTGAACAAGAAGAAATTTCTCTATAAGTATCATAGGCAGGCATCCAGACTTCTAAATCATAAGTTTTAGCAGAAGAGAATGTTAAATCACCAGTACAAAGACTTACAACTCGATAAGGAAGTTCTAATTTCTGCAGTACATCTTCTGCATCAGCTGTTATTTTCTCTAATTCATCATAGGAATCTTCTGGTTTAACAAATTTAACCATTTCTACTTTGTTGAATTGATGCTGCCTAATAATTCCTCTTGTATCACGCCCATGTGCTCCAGCTTCAGCCCTAAAACAAGCACTATAAGCAGTCAAATATTCAGGAAGCTGCTCAGCATCAAGAATTTCATCTCGATAAAGGTTAGTTACTGGCACTTCAGCAGTTGGAATTAAATAATAATCTAAACCCTCTAATTTAAACATATCTTTTTTAAATTTTGGCAGCTGCCCAGTTCCGGTCATACTATCTGCATTAGCAATAAAAGGTGGAAAAACCTCTTTATAACCATGTTCATCTGTATGCAGGTTAAGCATAAAATTAATCAGTGCTCTTTCTAGCCTCGCACCTGCACCTTTAAGAAAGGTAAAACGAGTACCAGTTACTTTCCCACCTCTTTCAAAATCTAAAATATCTAAATCTTCACCAATATCCCAATGGGCTTTATCTTCAAAATCAAATTTTCTAGGCTCTCCCCATTTTCTAACTTCTTTATTATCGTCTTCATCTGTACCGACAGGCACACTTTCATGTGGAATATTTGGAATGGCTAAAAGCAAATCATTTAAATTTTCTTCTACCTCAGCTATTTTTTGATCTAATTCCTTAATTCTAGCAGACACATCCTGCATTTCTGAAATCAAATCAGATGCATCTTCTCCGTTTCTTTTCAACTCACCAATTTTATCAGAATTAACATTACGCTTATGCTTTAACTGCTCTGCTTCGTATAAAAAATCACGTCTTTTATCATCAAGTTCTTGAAACTTATCAATTGGTGATTCCATATCTCTCTTCTTCATAGATTCTTCGACTATTTCTGGATTTTCTCTTATAAATCTCATATCTAACATTTTATAATTCCCCCTCTTAAAATTATAGTGCTTTAAAATTAAAGATAAATTTTATGAATTTAAATTTAGAGATAAATTAGCTTAAAAACAAAAAAACTCCTCCCCAGAAAGGGACGAGATATCTCGTGGTGCCACCCTAATAACAGCTATTGCTGCCTCTTATATAGTTTTAACGGACTCACCCGGATCAGCATAGTCAATAAATAATTATTTTTCTGCATCACAGCTCCAGACTGGATTCAACTTTTAAACTGGCTGATTTTCAGCAACCATCAGCTCTCTAAATCAGTTTTAAAAATTTACTAATGTCCTTCAACACCTTTAAATAAATGGCTATAAAATTGTTGTGTTAATTATATTACACCAGTTTACTAAAATCAAGTAGTTTTTGTGATTCACTTTTTCTATTTTTAAAAATAAGTAAATTAAATGAGATCAGGCATTTTCCAAATAACAGAACCTTATTCTACTGATGCTTCCAGTATGGACATTTATAATACAAGCAGTAGAGATAAAGAAATAAGTGTGACTGCTCATTTAGTCTTTTCAATAAATTAATAAGTTCAAAGGTGTGGACTCAAAAATCCACACCTTTACTTCATTATTAAAAATAATTTATTATCAAAAAGATTATTAATTTTTCAAGTAAACCCTTTCTAAATTACGATCAAGATTACATACTATTTCATAATTAATTGTTGAAGCTAGCTCAGCTATTTCTGAAGCAAGTATTTGATCGTCACTCTGTCTGCCAATCAATACAACTTCATCACCAATTTCTACATTCTCAATATCTTCAATACTTACAATTATCTGTCCCATACAAATTCGTCCTCTAATAGGTGCTCTTTTACCATTAATTAAAACTTCTCCTTTATTAGATAAAAGTCTTGGATATCCATCCTTATATCCAACAGGTAAAACTGCAACTTTCTCCTTAGAATCAGTCTTATAAATTGAACCATAACTAATAGCAGTATCTTGCTCTAAATTCCTAATTTGCACAACTTTTGTTTTAAAACTTAAAATAGATTTTAAATCAACTTCATTATTTAATTCTTTTGAAGGTTTTAGTCCATAAAGCATAATCCCTGGCCTAACTAAATCTAGGTAACTAGTTTCTAAATCAATAACAGCAGCACTATTAGCAATATGTTTTAATTCTATTTCAAAATTAGACTTTTCAAATTCAGCTAAAACTTTATTGAATTTACTTAGCTGTTTATAAGAATAACTTTTATTAGCTTCATCTGCCCTAGCAAAATGAGAGAATATCCCCTCTACTTTTAGCTGTTTTAAATTTTTTAGTTTATTTATCAATCTTTTTATATCAGAATTTAAGAAACCAATTCTTCCCATTCCCGAATCAATTTTTAAATGAATTCTGATAGTTTTATTGAATTCAGCAGCAATCTTATTTAAACCCGTTAAAGTTTCAAAGCTGGCAACAGTTTGAATTAAATTTCCCTCTAAAATATCTTGATATTGTGTTTCTAAAACTTCAGCAAGGACTATAATGTCTTTCTTAATACCAGCTTTTCTAAGTTCCATCCCTTCATCAGGACTGCCAACACAAAAATAATCTGCTCCTAATTTTTCTAATTCCTCTGCTATTTTAACTGCTCCATGGCCATAAGCATCTGCTTTAACTACAGCAGCAATTTTACTAGAATCTGGTATTTTTTTTCGAATTATATTATAGTTATTTTCAAGTGCATCTAAATCTATTTCAATCCAGGCAGGTCTGCTTGAACTTAATTCCATCATTTTACCTCCGTCTTTAATCGTTTTTCCATTCAGCAAGTAACTCATCAATATTTAGATAGTTTTCTGCAAAAGTTTCGGCAACTGCCTGACAAATTATTTCGCCTTGATAAATATTTAAACCTAAAGCAAGAGAATAATCATTTAACATTGCCTTCTTATAACCCTGAGAAGCTAATTTTTTAATATAAGAAAGTGTTGCATTAGTTAAAGCAAAAGTTGAAGTTCTAGCTACTGCTCCCGGCATATTAGCAACAGAATAATGAATCACTCCATATTTGGTAAATACTGGATTGTCATGAGTTGTCGGATAAGTTCCTTCTATACAACCACCCTGATCAATTGCAACATCAACTATTACAGAACCCTCTTTCATTGTTTTTATCATTTCTTCTGTAACAAGGTTGGGAGCTTTAGCTCCAGGAATCAAAACTGCGCCTACAACTAAATCAGCATCTTTAACTTCTTCTGCTACATGATTTGGATTTGACATTATCGTTCTTATACTGCTGTGAAAAATATCATCTATATAACGCATTGTAGACTGCTTAATATCCATAATCGTTACTTCTGCACCCATTCCAAAAGCTACTTTAGCTGCATTACGACCAACAATCCCTCCACCAACAACCACAACTTTTGCCGGCTTTACGCCCGGTACTCCGCCAAGTAGAACTCCACTACCACCTTTTGGTTTCTCAAGATAAGCAGCAGCAGCCTGAACTGAAAGCCTACCAGCAACTTCACTCATAGGGGTTAAAAGAGGTAATTCACCATCTTCATTTTGAACAGTTTCATAAGCAAATGCCGTTATCTTTTTTTCTTTTAAAAATTCAACCAACTCTTGATCTGCAGCTAAATGAAGATAAGTAAAAAGAATCTGATCTTCTCTAAAAAATTCATATTCTTCTTTTAAAGGCTCTTTAACTTTAATGATCATTTCTGCCCTGTCAAATAATTCTTTTTTATCAGCCACTATTTCTGCACCGAATTTTTGATAATCCTCATCAGAAATTCCACTTCCCTGACCAGCATTCTCTTCAATCAGAACTGTATGTCCAGCTTTTTTTAAAACTTCTGCTCCAGCAGCAGTTAATGCGACTCTATTTTCATTATTTTTTATTTCCTTTGGCACAGCTATTATCATTAAAATCAGCTCCCTAATAATTTTTTTATATTATATACTCATAATATCAGATATAATAGGCTATTAAAAGAATTTTCATTTAAGATTTTACTTTAAAGTTTCAATTTATAAAAAAAAGTACTTAAATCTAAAATAGATTAAGTACTCTGCTTAAAAAGTCTTTTGCTCTTGGGTGCTTTGGTGCATTAAATATTTGTTTAGGATTACCTTCTTCTATTATATTACCTTCATCCATAATTATTACTCGATCAGCAACATCTCTGGCAAAAGACATTTCATGAGTCACAATGACCATTGTCATTCCTTCAGCTGCTAAATCTTTCATAACTTTTAATACATCTCCAACCATCTCTGGATCTAAGGCAGAGGTTGGCTCATCAAAAAGCATTACATCCGGGGACATAGCTAGAGCTCTAGCTATAGCTATTCTTTGTTTTTGGCCACCCGATAATTGAGCTGGATAAGCTTCTGCTTTATCTAAAAGGCCTACCTTTTTTAGCAAATCTTCTGCTACTTTTTTTGCTTGATCTTTATCCATATTTTTAAGTTTGATAGGGGCTAAGGTTATATTCTCCATTACATTCATATGATTAAAGAGGTTAAACTGCTGAAAAACCATTCCCATTTTCTGTCTGAGTTCATTAATATCATGATGCTCATCATCCATAACAGAGATTCCTTCAAATATAATATCACCTGAACTTGGTTCTTCTAGTCTATTTAAACAGCGGAGCAAAGTACTTTTACCTGACCCACTAGGACCAATCACTGAAACTACTTCTCCTGCTTCAACATTTAAATCAATATTTTTTAAGACATGTAAATCGCCAAAGTATTTGTTTAATTTTTTAACTTTTATCATACTCATGCTGTATCCATCCTTTTTTCAAGTAATCCAATGAATTTTGAAAGTGTAAAAGTAATTATAAAATAAATTACGGCTGCTACAATTAAAGGTTCAAATGGTTTATAAGTATTACCTCTAACAGTATCAGCATTATACATTAAGTCGTGGATACCTATAATTGAAACAATCGCAGATTCTTTAATAACAACTATAAACTCATTCCCAAGGGCAGGCAAAATATTTTTAAATGCCTGTGGTAAAATAATTTTTTTCATTGACATTAAATAGGGCATCCCTAAAGAACGCGCTGCCTCCATTTGCCCCTTATCTACAGCTTGAATTCCTGCTCTAAAAATTTCAGCTACATAAGCACCACTATTAATAGACATGGCTATCACACCGGCCATAAAGTCACCTACATTTTGTCCTAAAAGTGGAAAGTCAGGGAATTCAACACCTAAATAAGGAAGTCCATAATAAATTATAAATAACTGCACTAATAAAGGCGTACCTCTAATAAACTCTATATAGACTGAAGCTATTCCTTTTAAAAATTTATTATTTGAAATTTTAAACATAGCTAATACGATTCCAATTCCAATTCCAAATAAAACTGCAAAAAATGCTAGTAAAACTGTTATTTGAGTTCCATTAATAAAAAAGTTTTTATAATCTAATAAAAAAGAAAAATCCATATTATCCTCCTAATCTAATCTTTAAATATTGGCAAAGTATTTGCTGCCGCCGGCATAATGTAGCTTTGAGGCAGCTGATCAAATTCAGCCTCAACAATTTTAAAAGCTTCAGCTAAAGTTTTAACAACTCTAATATCTGTATTATCTAAAATCTCTTTATCTAACTCAGTAACTAAAATTAAGTTAATATCTTCAATTCTTTTTGTAATTAAATAGCCTGTATAACGCGAAATAGTAAAATTACTGCGCAGAGCTCGTTCTCGTTCAAAATTATTAGTATGATTTTGAATAATTTCTTCTACTTCAGAATGACCTATTCCTTCTCTACATTCTGCAAGTAAAATTAAATACCCTTCTTTTTTAACTGCTTGAGCAGCATTAACTAAAGATTTTGAAGCTTGATAAAGATTGATATCTTTTGGATAACCACCACAAGAAGCAAAAACAAGATCTGCTTTTTCTTCAAGCTCTATGCCAAAATATTCTTTACAAATTGCACATCCTTTTTGATGAGCTTCAAATATATCTCCAGCCACTGCAGCTGCAATACCGCCATCTGCATCAGGAATAACATTAAAAATAAAATCAACATCAAGCATTTTTGCCGCTTCTAGCATATCTAAATTAACCGGGTTATCCTGAAGATGATTATTAGTAACTGTATTTTTTATTCCCTCTCCTTCTTTTTCTGAAAGAGATAATGAATGATTTTGCATTATTGATTCGTAAGCTGCAATACCTGGCAAAATAGATTTTCTTCCTCCTGCAAAACCAGCCAAATCATGAAAAACTATGCCGCCAGTTAAAACCAATCTATCGGTTTCTAAGGCTAGCTTATTAATCCAAACTGGAGTCCCATAAGTTGTATCACCTAAATAGCTTAAACTTTCTTCTGCTTTTCCATTATGATCTACAAAATTTATTTTACCGTAATACTTTCCTAACAATGTTTTAATTTCAGCTTTATTGTGAAAACGATGTGATCCAGTTGCTGCTAAAACATTAATGTCATTTAATTTTATTCCTCCTGTTTTAAGTTCAGCAATTATAAAAGATAGCATTTTATCAATCTGCTGCCAGCTTCTAGTAATGTCAGATATCACAACTGTTACTGTTTCTCCCGGATTGACTATTTCTTTGAGTTTGCTGCTGGCAATTGGATTTGCTAAGGCATTTTTAATTATAGTTTCTAATTCAACTTTTTCAATAGCATTTGTAGTTATAATATCTTTAATTTTATTTTTTTTTAGTTCTAATTTAAATTTATTATTACCATATTTCAATGAATTTTTTTGCTGCAAATTATTCATCTCCTGCTTTTATATCATTTAAACATTCTGTGAAGTCATCAATTCTATCAAAAGCATTTTTTAAATCATCTAATTTTAAAGTACAGGCTATTCTTATAAATTCTTCTCGTTGATCTCCAAAATCATTTCCCGGAAGAACTAAAACTCCTTTTTCTTCCAATAATTTTAGCGCAAATTGTTCAGCTTTAATTCCACTATTTTTAATACGAGGAAAAATATAAAAAGCTCCCTCTCCTCCAGCAATTTCCATTATCTTATTAGCTTTTAAGCGTTTTTTTGCATATTTAATTCTTTCAGCAAAATCGCTTGCTATTTCTTTTTTTATTTGTTTTTCATTTTTTAAAGCTTCAACTGCTGCTCTTTGAGAAATTGTAGGCGCTGAATAACAAACTCCCTCATTAATGGTTTGCATTATATCTAAAATATTTTCATCTGCAATAACAAATCCAAGCCTCCAACCTGTCATAGCGAATGTTTTAGAAAAACTATTCAATAAAATTATTCGCTTAAAATCTTCCTTAAATTTGACTAAAGAATAAAATTTGTTTTCATAATCAAAACTCTCATAAACTTCATCAGAAAAAATTAATAAATCATTTTCTCTAGCAATTTTCATTAATTTAATTAAAGTTTCTTTGCTCTGAATGCTTCCCGTTGGATTATGAGGAGAATTTATAATAATAGCTTTTGTTTTTTCATTTATTACCTTAATTATTGCTTCCAAATTAATTTGAAAATCATCTTCAAATTTGCTTTCTACAAAAACTGGTGTTCCTCCCGCTAGCTTAACCTGTTCTTTATAAGGAGCAAAATATGGAGAAGGAATTATAACTTCTTCTCCAGGATTTAAAACTGCTGCCAGGGCCAAAAATGTTCCATGACAGGCCCCAACAGTCAGCATTATCTCTTCTTTTTTAATTTCTTGCTGATAATTATTTTGATAATAATTAATAATTTCTTCTCTTAATTCTAAATCACCACGGGGATTAGCATAACGAGTATGTCCATTTTCTGCATCTAAGGCTGCTTTTTTTATAATATTTTTTGCTGTTATTAAATCTGGATCACCTAAACTTAAATCAATTATATCTTTTCCTGCCTCTTTTAATTCAGCTGCTTTAGCAAAAAATGATTCATTTTCTTTTTTAAATTTTTCACTGATATACTTACTGCTCATTATACAAATCCTCCCAAAATTATAATTGCTTTTATTTAATTAAGATATTGAAATTAATTACTTTCAGCTAATTTTGTAGCTTCAGCAATAAATTCAGTTATCATATTATTATCAAGTAAACTTTCTAAAGTAGAATTAATTTCTGTCATTAAATCTTCATTTCCTTTATCAACTGCAACAGCTATTCCATCTTCTTTACCTAATGATACATCTGCCACTGCTAAATCATCATTAGCCTGAGCATAAGATGTAGCCACTGGTTTAACAAGAACTATTCCATCAACTTTATTATTTTTAAGTTCTAAGACAAGATCAGTAATCTTACTAATGAATTTATATTCTGATGCCTCAATTTTTTCTTTTGCAATCTTCTGCTGCACTGTTGATTTTTGAGCACCAATTTTAAAGCCATTTAAATCCTCAATTTCTTTAAATACAGATGCATTTTCAGTTTTTGTTAAGAACTTTTGTTCCGCTTCATAATAAGGAATAGAAAAATCTACACTTTCTGCTCTTTCTGCAGTAGGTACCATTCCAGCAATAATAAAATCAATATTACCCGCTTTTAATGCAGCCAATAAACCATCAAATTTCATATCTTTAATTTCTAATTCTACACCTAAATCAGCTGCAATCTCTTTTGCTATTTCAATATCAAAACCAACAATTTGATCTTCACCATCTACTTCTTTATGAAATTCATATGGTGGATAATCAGCTGCTGTACCAAGCACAATTTTCCCATCTTCTTTTATTTGTTCTAATTTTGTTAAATTCTCATCACCTGCACAACCACCCAAAAATAGAGCCACTCCTAAAATTGTCACTACTAATAAAAATATTTTTTTTCTTTTAAACATCTTCTCTCCTCCTTAATTTTCTTTTCCTGCTTTTAAAAAAAGCCCATAAAATACAAAAAACTCGCCCTCTAAATAAAATTAGAGACGAGATATAACCCGTGGTACCACTCTTTTTTGACAAAAGTCCACTCAACGCTTTAACACAGCTTAAATGTCTTTACCTAATATGACAAATCATAATTTTAGTAAAGCTCCTCCAGGATGCGCTTCAATTTAATCTTAGCTCTGGACTCACAGCTACTCCAGTTTGCTGAGGCTAATTTTAAATTTACTTTTCCTTTCTTAGGATTTTCTATTTATTTTTTATAATTATACACATTATCCAGAACAATTGCAAGTTATTGATCAAAAAAATACTGCTCCAACTTAATGAAGCAGTATTTTATAAATAATTTTATTAATATTTATTTTGATTATTATTTGATTTTAAAGATTGATTTCTATTTCTGCATCTTCTCTTAATGATTCAACAAACTCCTGAAAAGTTTGGCTTTGCTTTTGACTTCTAAGCTGATTTTTAATTTGAGACTTTACTTCTTCAAAATCTCTAACTCCAGCTTCTCTAAAATCAGTAACTTTAATTAAATGAAATCCAAATTGAGTTTCTACAGGTTCTGAGCTAACTTCTCCTACATTTAATTCCATTGCTGCATCACGGAAAGTAGCATCTAAACCACGTTCTCCAGCTGTTATGAAGCCTAAATCTCCACCATTTTCTGCAGTAGGGCCTGTAGAATGCTCTTTTGCCATTTCTGCAAAATCAGCACCATTGTTAATTTCAGCTAAAACTTCTTCAGCTTTTGATTTTTCATCAAATAAAATATGGCTTACCTTTTTCTGTTCGGATGTCTCAAACTGCTGTTGATTATTATTATAAAATTCCTGTGCTTCTTCATCACTAACTTCTACTTTATTTATTACTTCTTCTCTTAATTTGTTAACTAAAAATCCATTCATATTATTTTCAAAAAACATATCTTTATATTGTTGCATTGATTCGAATCCCTGCTGTTGAATTGCTTTCTCTAACTGTTCTTCATTCAAATTATTTTGCTGTTTTAGCGCATTGATCTGCTGATCAAAGATGTTATTCATTTCTTCATTGCTAACTTCAATTCCTCTATCTTTTGCTTCTTGAACAAGCAGTTCATTAGTAATTAGTTGTTCTAATTTTAATTTTCTAAATTCTTCTACCACATTCTGTCCAGCTTCTGTTTGTAAAATTACAGATGCAAATTCCTGATTTGACTGTAATAACTGCATTAAAATATTTCTAACACCAGCAAACTGTTCAAGTTCCTGCATAGAAATTTCATTCTCATTAACATAAGCTGCAATTTCAGGTGTCTCCTCTGTTATTGTTTCATTAACATCCTGAGCATCTTGTGCTAAAACTGGTATAGATAAAACTAAAAGCATAATTGCTGAAATAATTAAAATATTTTTCTTTAAATTCATTAATAAACACTCCCAATTAGAATATTCTTAAATTTATTTAACTGCTTTTAATTATACCATAAATCAAATGATTAGCAAGAATTCAGGCACCTTTCTAATTAAATTTTAATTATTGTTAAGTTTAATATTTACAATAATATTATTACAAAAACAAACAAAAGAGAAGGTAATTTAATACCTTCTCTAAGATTATATTATTTCTAAAACATTATTTTTTTAGTTTCTACTCAGCTAATTTAGGTTTTAATACTCTTAACATCAAAGCTGTAATTACCGTACCAACAATTATTGCTAAAGCATAAAACCCAAGGTTTGTTACAACATTAGGAATTGGAAGCACAAATATTCCTCCATGCGGTGCTTTTAAGCCAACTCCAAATAACATTGATAAAGCTCCTGTTATAGCAGAACCAGTCATGATAGATGGAATTACTCTAATCGGATCAGCTGCGGCAAAAGGTATTGCTCCTTCTGTTATAAATGAAATCCCCATAAACCAAGCTGGTTTGCCTGCTTCAATTTCTTGACGATTAAATCTATTTTTGAATAAAGTTGTTGCTAATGCAAGACCTAGCGGAGGTGTCATTCCTGCAGCCATAATTGCTGCCATAGGTTCGTATATTTGAGATCCTAAAAGTCCAACTCCAAATGTATAAGCAGCTTTATTAACAGGGCCACCCATATCAAAGGCCATCATAGCTCCTAAAATTAATCCTAGTAAAACCGCATTAGTTCCTGTCATACTATTCAACCAAGATTCTAAACCATTCATTATTCCTTCAACAGGAGGTCCAATTAAATAAATCATTAGAAGTCCGACTATCAAACTGGAAAGAAATGGTAAAACTAAAACAGGCATTAAACCCTGTAAGTTTTTAGGAAGTTTAATATTCTCTTTTAACCATTGAGTCAGATAACCAGCTAAAAAACCAGCAATAATACCACCTAAAAATCCAGCTCCAAGATTACTAGCTAACATACCACCAATCATACCAGGTGCAATACCAGGGCGATCAGCAATTGAGAAAGCAATATATCCAGCCAAGATTGGCACCATTAAAGCAAAGGCAGAACTACCACCAATCTGCATCAAAGCTGCAGCTAAAGTTCCTTCTTGTTCAGCAGCATTAATACCAAAAACAAATGATAATGCTATTGCTAAACCACCAGCCACAACAAATGGAAGCATAAATGAAACACCGGTCATTAGATGTTTATAGGGACCCTGTCTTTTCTCTTTTCTTTTTGATTTTTCTTCATCAACTTGAGAGTAGAGATTAGAATCTACATCACTGGTTTCACCTTTTTCTGAACCTTCTATTGCCCGATTGATTAATGACTCAGCATCATCAATTGCATCAGCAACAGCAACCTCAACAATATATTTACCTCCAAAACGATCTTTGCTGACATTTGTATCTGCAGCTATAATAACTGCATCAGCATCTTTAATGTCTTGATCACTCAACTCATTTTCTACCCCAACAGAACCTTGAGTTTCTACTTTAATATCTACATCCATTTTTTTGGCAGCTTCTTCTAATGATTCAGAAGCCATATAAGTATGGGCAATTCCAGTTGGACAGGAAGTTACAGCAATAATTTTTTTCATAAAATATTCCTCCTCGTTTTTTATAATTAATTTATATTTTAATTAACTCTTATACTATATTTAAATTTTTTCTAAAATATTCATTATCTCTGCTTCATCTTTTGCTTCTAATAAATTGTTTCTAAAATCATCATGAACTAAATTTCTAGAAAGTTGTGCTAATAATTTTAAATGCTCATTATGAGACTCTTCTGGTACGGTAATTAAAAAGAATAAATAACTTGGTTTCTCATCCATTGAACCATAATCAATCCCTTGATCTGAACGGCCAAAGGCTACCGCTGGTCTTTTAACAGCATCACTCTTAACATGGGGGATTGCAACTCCTTTACCCACTCCTGTAGTTCCTTTTTCTTCTCTTTCCATTGCTTTTTTAATAACCTCTTCTTTATCAGTAATCACATCATTTTTGGCCATAATTTCTATCAATTCTTTAATTACAGAATCTTTATTGTTACTTTCTAATTTCATTTTAATTAAATTCTTATTTATGAATTCATTTACCTCCATTTTTATACCCCTTTTCCTAATTTTTAATATATTTTTTCTACTTTAATACTATTTTTTATTCTTTCAATTAAGGATGTATCAATTTTAGATATTGATCCACTTTCAACAAAAGCAGTAGCTAAAGCCGCAGCAAAAACACCAGTATCTTTAAGACTTTCATCTTTGTCTATTTCAGCAGCCAGACCAGCAACCATTGTATCGCCTGCTCCAACTGTAGTTTGAGAAATTTTAACTTGTGGTGTGTAAATTCTATAACCTTCTTTTTCAGATGCTATAAAAGCCCCTTTATCACCTAATGAAATCATTACAACTTTAACACCTTGATCCAATAAATATTTAGCTCCTTTTTTCAAATCATCATTATTATTGATTTTTTTTCCTAATAAATTTTCAATTTCTTCTAAGTTTGGTTTAACCAAATACGGGGACTTTTTTAAAGCGAGTTTAAATTCATCTCCCGAACTATCTAAGATAACTTTTGCCCCTTTTGTTTTTGCTTTATCAATAAGTTGAGCGTATATGTCTTTTTCTACTCCATCTGGTAAGCTACCTGACAAAACAACGGTTTTGTTTTTTTCAATTATTTTATCAAAAGTAATTAAAAAATCTTTAATATTTTCCTTGCTTACTCTGCCAGTTTCATTAATTTCTGTTTCTCTATTAGTACTTTTCTCTTTGATCTTTAGATTTTGTCTTGTTTCAAATTCTGACCAAATAAAATCTGACTTTATTTCCTTATTTTCAAGCATAGAACTAATTTTTCTACCATTATTACCACCAATAATACCTAATGCCTTATTTTTAATTTTTAATTCTGTTAAAACTTCAGAAACATTAATCCCTTTTCCTCCAGCAAGAACTTTAGTTTCTTTTACTCTATTTAATTTTCCCAATTTTAAACATTCAAGAACAATAATTTTATCCAAAGCTGGATTTAAAGTCACAGTTAAAATCAATTTTCCACCCCCCTTAATAAATTAAGCTAAAATAACTTCAATTTCTTCTTCCTTTAAAAGCCTTTCTTTACTTTCTTCAATAGAATCTGTGATTATAAAATTAATTTGATTTAATTCTGCAAACTTATAAAAATATATTTCTTCCCATTTACTTTGATCAAACAGAAGAAAATTTTCTCCAGCAATTTCTAAAGCAATTTCCTTAATTTTTGCTTCTCTTAAATCTGGGGTTGTTGCAGATGAATTCAAGGTAAAACCATTTGAACCAATGAAACTTTTATCAACTCTTAATTTTTTCAAATAATCTTCGGCCATTGGACCAATCATAGCTTCTGTTGACCATTTAAAAGTTCCTCCAACAACTACTAATTCACAATCTAAATTAATTTCATTAATTTTATTTATTATATGAAGAGCATGAGTAACAATTGTTAAATCCTTTTTTTCTTTTAAATTATCAATTATGTGTCTTGTAGTAGTACCTGCATCAATAAAAATCGTGTCTCCATTTTTTATTATTTCTGCAGCTTTTTTCCCAATAATTTCTTTTTCAGATGCTAGTTTATCTTCTTTTTCTTTAAAACTTGGCTCCAATTTACTACTACCACTTAAAATTGCACCTCCATGTGTCCGACGAATAAAACCATCTTTTTCCAGTTCGCTTAAATCTCTACGAATTGTTGCACGTGAAACATCAAATTTTTCGCTTAATTCGTTAACACTTGCTCTTTTTTCTTTTTTTAATAAAATGATTATTTCTTTCCGTCTTTCTTCTGCAAACATTAACAAAACCTCTTTTCTGTTTCTGATTTTTTATGTTTGTTTGTTTTCGTTTGTCTTCGTTTATGATTATATATTATTTGTTTTTGTTTGTCAACATAATTTTCAAAAAACTTAAATAAGTTTTTAATAATTTTAACAGCAAAAAAAAGCCCCTTTCTGATAAACAGATTTTTTATTTAATCTGTCTACCATAAGGGGATAATATCAATATTGAAGCAGCCTATTCTTTTATTATATTATTTTTAATTTTTCTTAATCATATCAACTGACTCTATTGATTCTAGTATTTCATCAATTTTGTTGCCCATTCCTGCTTCAACAGCAGCAACAACAGCGCCCTCAACAAATGGCGCATCTGCCAAAACAATTTTCTCTCTAATTTCATCATCTAACCAATCTAAAACCATATTTACGCTCATAATAGCGCTACCTAGATCAGCTAAAATAATTATGCCATCTTCTTTATTGATTTCATTTACAGCTGATTCTATTGCATCAGGATCTGTACCAATATC
Organism: Halanaerobium saccharolyticum subsp. saccharolyticum DSM 6643; assembly: GCF_000350165.1. Lineage (NCBI taxonomy): Bacteria > Bacillati > Bacillota > Clostridia > Halanaerobiales > Halanaerobiaceae > Halanaerobium > Halanaerobium saccharolyticum. Next base: position 11,142 of record NZ_CAUI01000010.1, on the reverse strand, counting down.
ACCATCAGCAGTCCCGCCGACAGCAATAATCTCAACTTCACCCTGTTTCATTTGTTCTGCTAATTTTTTAGCTCCTTCAGCAATTTCTTTAACATGAGAAACTAATATTATGTTTACCATCTGCTTCCTCCAATTTTTAATATAATTCTTCTACTACTGTTTTTATCATCAAATAACTAGAAGTCGCACCTGGATCCTGATGACCAATACTTCTCTTACCTAGATAACTTGCACGTCCTTTAGTAGCCTGCATATCAATTGTAGCTTTCATTCCTTCTTCTGCTTTAATCTTACATTGTTGTAATGCTTCTTCTACACTGTCTCCATTTTTTTTGCTTTCTTTTAAAGCATCTACAGCCGGAATAATTGTATCTAACATTGTTTTTTCTCCCGCTTCTGCTTTCCCTCTTTTTTGTATACCTGCAACAGCTGTTTCTCCAATTTCAATAATCGATTCCAAATCAAAGTCAGCATCAGGTATAATTTTACTTATATTCAAAAAAGCAGTACCATAAAGTGGGCCTGAAGCTCCTCCAACTGTAGAAATTAATGTCATTGCAACTGTTTTTATAAGTTCTTTATTATTTTCATAATCTTTTGCTTCCATTTTTTCTTTTACTTTTTTAAAACCTTTAGTCATATTGATACCATGATCACCATCACCGATGGCGGAATCTAATTTAGTAAGATATTTTTTATTTTCAATAATTACATCAGCTATTTCATTGATAATTTTTTTGCTTTTTTCGGTCACAAATAGTCCCCTCCATAAATTACTTCATAATATTTATTTCTGTTGGAGCATCAAGTAATTCTTTCATTTCGTCATCTAATTTTAATAATGTTATCGAAACACCAGCCATTTCTAAAGATGTCATATATTCTCCAACAAAAGTTTTGTAGATATTAATACCCTTTTCTTCAAGTATTTGATTTGCTCTTCTATTGGCCAGGAATAGCTCCATTAGAGGAGTACCACCCATACCATTAATCATTAGAGCTACATCATCACCTTTTTCGTAAGGAATATCATCTATTACACTACCTAATAATTCATCTACAATTTCATCTGCTTTCATTAATTCAGTTCTTTCTGTTCCAGGCTCACCATGAATACCAATACCTAATTCAATTTCGTCTTCTTCTAGAGTAAATGTTGATTCTTCAGCTGCTGGTACTCGACATGGGTATAAAGCCATACCTTTAGTTCTAACATTTGCTATAACTTTTTCTGCTACCTTCTTAACCTCTGGAAGTTCAGCACCCGCTTCAGCTTTTGCTCCTGCAATTTTATGAACAAATATAGTTCCAGCAACACCGCGTCGCCCAGTTGTATATAAACTATCTTCTACAGCTACATCATCGTTTACAACTACATGATCTACTTCAATTCCTTCAGCTTCTGCCATTTCTGCAGCCATTTCAAAATTCATAACATCTCCAGTATAGTTTTTTACAACTAATAATACACCTTTTCCACCATCAACTGCTTTAATAGCTTCAAATACTGCATCAGGAGTTGGAGAAGTAAATACATCACCAGAAATTGCTCCATCTAACATACCCTCACCAACAAAGCCAGCATGTGTAGGCTCATGACCACTACCTCCACCACTGACTAAAGCAACTTTTTCATTAGGACTACCTTTTCTTATAACTATATTATAATCATCTAACTTTTCAAGCTTATCAGGAGCAGCCATCACAATACCCTCTACCATTTCTTCCACTACTTTTTCCGGATTATTAATTAATTTTTTCTTCATAAATAAACCCTCCTTTTAATAATGATTAAAATAAAATTTTATAATTAAGATATTAATGAAATTAATTATAATTTACCATACTAATTTTATCATTAATTTTCTGAATTATCAATAATTGATCAGGTTTAAATCAAATTTTAACTTTTAATTATTATATCGTCGTATAATATCAAATTTCTTATCTTCACTCTCAGTAAATCCTGTTATATTGGTTTGATTTAAGACTTCACTAATTTCTCTATCAGCTTTTAAGAAAATATTTTTTGTCTCTTCTAAAATGTTTTGATCTAAATCAGATCTAGCAGCAATCACATCTTTTGGAATAGGAGCTGTTTTTTCTAATATATTTAGACTCTCTAAATTTAATGTTTGAGCTGCTCTATCCCAAGCTTCATTATATGTTGCTCCAACTTCAACTTTATTATCTAATACAGCCTTTATTACATTATCATGATTCCCTAAAAATAAAGTTTCTTTTAAATCTGTATTCACATTAATCCCAACTTCTTTTAACATTTGTTTTGGATATACATATCCAGATGTTGATAATGGATCTACAAATGCAAAAATACTATTTCTTAAATCTTTTAATTTGTTATATTTACTATTTTTTCTAGTGAAAATATATCCTCTATAACTATCTTTGCCATTAATCAAAGGAGTTATCATTGGAATAACATTTGTTTCTTTTTTTGCTTTAACATATGCCATAGGAGAAAACCATCCAATATCTATTAAATTATTTTTTATGTAATATGTTAATTCTTCGTAATCTGAAACTATAACTGTTTTAGCATTCTTATTAATTTTTTGACATAATTTATTAATTATTGGGATATATAATTCTTCTATTTTTTCTGGTTTTGTAAAAGGATTAACTCCAAAAATTAACATTTCATCACTTTTATTTTCTACTGAAATTTTGTGAAGTTCATAGGCTATTGTATTAAGATTATTAGAATAATTAATAAGAGTTTCAGAATTGTTTTTTTGATTTTTTATATTTTTATCAACTTCAGAAACATTCTCTGAAATATTTATGAATTCTTGAGTCATAGATTCAACTGCTTGGGTTGTTTGCTCAGTAGCTGAAGCTTGACTCTCTGTACTATCAGACAACTTAGATATAGAATTAATAACATTATGCAAATTATTATTCATTAAATTAAATGAATCAATAGATTTACTTGCTAACTCTTCAACTCCCTCAATACTATCTAGACCATTTTCAATTATTTGATCAGTATTTTTTATTTCTAGATTTATATTATTAATTGCTTCTCTAATTTCTGAAGTTAATTGCTCAGTTTCTTCAGAAAGACTTTTTATTTCTCCAGCAACAACATTAAATCCTCTTCCAGCATCTCCAGCTCTTGCTGCCTCAATTGAAGCATTTAAAGCAAGTAAATTAATTTGATCAGTAATATCTATGATTCCTCCAAGTAATTTATTGGTATTTTCTAAAGCATCTTCTACACTTTCAATTGAATCACCAGATTTTTTTACATTTGTTGCTATTTCAAGCAAAGTATTGTTAGATTCTTCTATCCAGTTTTGGTTTTTTGCCGAATCTGACATAAGTTGTTGAGAAATTTTTTCTAATTTTTCCATTTCAGTTTTAATAACATTTGAAGAAGATGATAATTCTTCAATTGTTGCAGAAATTTCTTCTGCTCCAGCTGCATTATTTTCAACTGATTCAGCAATATTTTCAAATCTTTCTACCAAATTTTCAGCTTTTTTATTATTATCATTTATTAACCAAATCAAATCTTGAGATTTAAAAGACACTTCTTGTGATAAATTTAATAGTTTGTTAGCTGTCTTTTTTTTAGATTCATTATTTTTAGTAATTCCATCTTCATTTTTTTTAGCTATACTATTTTTATTATCTTTTTTTAAAACCAAAAAAAAATAAATAATAAAACTAGTAATAACTACCCCTATGCTAAAACTAATAAAATTGAATTCGTTAAATATATCCATAAAGTTACTCCCTTTTAAAATTTAATATTTGTAAATGCTAAATCAGGCTGAAATATTTCAAACCTGATTTAGCATATTAATTTTTACTCTGCTAGTGCTTTAACTAATTCTCTACAATAATCTGGAATATCTTTAACAACTCTACCCCAAACAATATTACCATCTCTAAATGCTGCTTCATCTACCCATGTTCCTCCAGCATTAATGATATCATCTTTAATTCCTAAAGAACCAGTTGCTTTTCCATTAATAATTCCAGCAGAAATCCCAACAAGACCAGCATGACAGATTAAACCAATAATCTTTCCATCTTCATAATTTTTTCTGACTAATTCTACTATATCTTTATCTCTTCTAATTTTATCTGGAGTCCAGCCTCCTGGCACTAAAACTCCATCATAATTTTTATCAAGAACTTCAGAAGCAAGATAATCAGCTTCTCTAGTTAAACAACCATGTTTACTAACATACTCAACACCTTTTTCCATACCAATTACATCAACTTCTGCGCCTTCTTCTATCATTCTCATGTAAACTACCCAGAATTCGAAATCTTCATATCCTGGACCAATCAACATCGCTATTTTTTTATTTTTTAATTTCATTGATCTAACCTCCTTACATTAACATAGTTTTAAACACTAATTTTTTTTGGTAAATCTCTGGTAGCTACAACATCTGCACCAGTATCTAATAAGTTCTTTATTACAATTTGACCCATTTCAAGTGGTGCTTCAATTTCTTTTTCTCCAATTTTATTCATAGCTTGATCCATTAATTCTAAAGGAATTTGTTTTGTTGTTTTAACTGGACATAAAGGTAAAGCTCCATTTTTAACTCGAACTGTTGTAGGAAGAATTCTAGTTTTAGCTATGATTTCTTCTTTAGCATAGTCTGCACCTTGAGGGCAGGCATTTCCCATTATATTTATAATTTCATCACCATCATGCTCAACTGTAACTTCACAACCTTTTGGACAAGCAACACAGGTAATGGTTTGTTTTTCAAGCATTTATTCTCCCTCCTTCTCGATAATATCTACCCTAATTTCACTAACATGATCTAAATCATTAAGTGTTTTTTGAGCCAGAGGTACACTAATCATTTCACCAGGTTTTGCAAAAGGCTCTGAGAATGAGTATAATTTTTCGCCATCAGCATATAGTTCAATATCTACAGCTGTTAAAGGAGTGCTAACTCTCATATAAAGCGGTATTCTTTTTCTATCTTCGGCTTCCAATTCAATACTCTGTGGAATTACATAAGCTACATTTTCTCCCGCTTTAATATCTATTTTTTCTTCAGCTCTTTTGTAATCACCACTTATATATTTTGCTGCCCAGTCCCCTGCAATTTGTGATTCTTCTGTAACCCAATCAACAAGATCATGTACATGAAGTACATTACCACAGGCAAAGATACCATCAATGTTTGTTTCTCGACCTTCATTAACTATTGGACCACCAGTTCTATCATCTAAAACAACTTCTGCTTTTTTAGATAGTTCATTTTCTGGTATTAAACCAACAGAAAGAAGTAAAGTATCTGCTTCTACTATCTCAGCAGTTTCTGGTATTGGCTTCATGTTTTCATCAACTTCTGTTATCTCTACAGCTTCTAATCTATCATTACCTATAATTTTTGTTACTGTATGATTTAACATTAATGGAATATCATAATCTTCTAAACACTGAACTACATTCCTTGTTAATCCTCCTGTATAGGGCAAAATTTCGCAAACTGCTTTTACATCTGCACCTTCTAATCTCATACGTCTAGCCATAATTAAACCAATATCACCGGAGCCTAAAATTACTACTTTTTTTCCAGGAACATAACCTTCTATATTGGTAAATCTTTGTGCTGTTCCAGCAGTTAAAACACCAGCAGGCCTTGTACCTGGAATTCCAAGTGCTCCAGCTGTTCTTTCACGACAGCCCATTGCAAGAATTACAGCTTTTGCCTGAATTTCCATTGCACCTTGATCTTTATTCATTGCAAAAACCTTTTTATCGGCAGTAACATCAAGCACCATTGTATTAAGCTTTACCTCAATATCACGTTCTTCAACGTCATTTTCAAATCTTTGTGAATATTCTGGTCCTGTCAATTCTTCGCCAAAGTGATGTAGACCAAAACCATTATGAATACACTGAGGCAGTATACCTCCAAGCTCAAAGTCACGCTCAAGAATCATTACATCTTTAATACCATTATCATAAACTTTAGCTGCAGCAGCTAAACCAGCAGGTCCTCCACCAATTACAACTACATCTTTTTTAACTTTAATCATTCTGCATCACCCTGACTTCCAAGTAATCCTTTTATTTTGTGCTCAACTATCTTAGAATTATCTTTTTCTAGTCTCACTTCAGTTGTGTCAATACCAAGTTCATCAGCAATTATTTGAGTTACCCGAGGTCCACAGAATCCACCCTGACATCTACCTGCTCCAGCTCTTGTTCTTCTTTTTACTGCATTAACAGTTCTTGCTGGTATAGGTCCATTAATTGCATCTTTTATTTCTTTTAATGAAACTGTTTCACAACGGCAGATGATCTGTCCATATTCTTTATCTTCTTCTGCATATGCAGCTCTTTCTTCATTAGAAATTTCATAAAATCTAGCGGGTTCTTCTCTAGTCTCTATAATATCTTCTTTTTCTTCTAAAGTTAAGCCTTCATTTTCAAGTATTTCAGCTACTAAATCTGCAACTGCAGGTGCTGAAGAAAGTCCAGGAGACTGAATACCTGCAACATTAACAAAACCAGCCACATCTTCTGCAGCTTCAATCACAAAATCTTCAGTTGTATCTGCTGCTCTTAAACCAGCAAAAACTCTGATACTATCCTTTAATGTAAGATCTGGAAACATTTTTTTTGCTCCATTAAAAACATGATCTAAACCTTCCCTTGTTGTTGCAAGATCCTCTTTACTGTCAACAAAATCAGAAGTCGGTCCAATTAAAAGATTATCTTCTACAGTTTTTGTGCAGACAATACCTTTAGAAATTTTAGTTGGAATTGGAAATAAAACATGATTAATTTCAAAATCCTTGGCATGATCATAAATATAATATTCACCTTTTCTTGGATGAATATCTATTTTCTCAATTCCTACCATTCTTGCTACATCATCAGCATAAAGACCAGCAGCATTAATTACATAATCTGCTGCAAAATCACCCTGATTAGTTTTTACTCCTGTAACTTTTCCATCTTCTGTATAAACATCCTGAACTTCAGTTTCAAGCATTATTTCAGCACCATTTGCTACTGCATTTTCTGCCAAAGCTAAAGCAAATTCCCAGGGAGTAATAATCCCAGCTGTAGGAGCCCATAAAGCTCTTACGGCTTTATCACTTAAGTGAGGCTCTTCTTTCTGCAGCCATTCTTTATCTACTATTTCTAAACCTTCTACCCCATTTTCTTTTCCTTTTTCTAATAATTCATCGATAACACTTAAATCGTCATCTTCCATTCCCACAACCAAAGACCCTATTTGTTCAAACGGTACACTTAAATCTTCTACAATATCTTTTATCTGTACATTACCTTTTTTATTCAATCTTCCTTTTTGTTTTTCAGGATCTGCATTGTATCCTGCATGAATTATCGCAGTATTTGCTTTTGTAGTTCCAGTTGCTACATCTGGAGCTTTTTCTAATATTAATATATCTAAATTATATCTGGCAAGTTTCCAGGCTACTGCACAGCCAGAAACACCTGCTCCAACTATAATTACATCATATTTGTCTTTAGACAATTTAATAACCCCCTAAATATATAATTTTCTCAAAGCTAAAGAAAAAAAACCCAATCAGATAGCATATTTAAATATGGTACCTGGATTGGGTTTAATTCTTATCTTTATCCAATAAAACAGCTTACTATTTAACTATACTCTTCAAATTACTATTTGACTATTTTTGCTTTTATTTATTCTTCTGACCAGTCTCTTGATCTTTCTACTGCTTTCTTCCAGCCAGCATATAATTTTTCGCGTTTTTCATTAGCCATATTTGGAACAAATAAAGCATCTTTTTTCCACTTAGCAACAAGTTCATCTAAATTATTCCAGTAGCCAACAGCTAATCCAGCAAGATAAGCTGAACCTAAAGCAGTTGTTTCATTAATTTCTGGTCTTTCAACCTCTGTTCCAAGTATATCAGCCTGGAATTGCATTAAGAAGTCATTCATCGCAGCTCCACCATCTACACGTAGAGTTTTAAGTTCAATACCTGAATCTGCTTCCATAGCTTCCAGAACATCTCTAGTTTGATAAGCAAGAGATTCTAATGTAGCACGGATTAAATGTTCTTTAGAAGTACCTCTAGTTAATCCAACAATTGTTCCACGAGCATACATATCCCAATATGGTGCACCAAGTCCAGCAAATGCAGGAACTACATAAACACCATCTGTGCTATCAACTTTTTTAGCAAAGTATTCTGAATCAGGAGCATTATCAATTAAGTTTAATTCATCTCTTAACCACTGAATAGCAGCTCCAGCAATAAAGATAGAACCTTCTAATGCATAATTAACTTTGCCGTTAATACCGTAGGCAATTGTTGTTAACAATCCATTTTCAGATTTAACAGGTTCTTCTCCAGTATTCATTAACATGAAACAACCAGTACCATATGTGTTCTTAGCCATACCTTTTTCATAACATACTTGACCAAAAGTAGCTGCCTGCTGATCTCCAGCAATACCAGCAATTGGAACTTCAGCACCAAAGAAATGATAATCAACTGTATTACCATAAACTTCACTGGACTGTTTAACTTCAGGTAACATTGATTTAGGTATATCTAGAACCTCTAATAGATGGTCATCCCATTCTAATTCTTTGATATTATAAATGAGAGTTCTTGAAGCGTTGGTATAATCAGTTACGTGAGTATTTCCACCTGTTAATTTCCAAATTAACCAACTATCAATAGTACCAAATCTTAATTTTCCTTGTTCTGCCTTCTCTCTAGCACCTTCTACATTATCTAATAACCACTTAATTTTTGTTCCAGAGAAATAAGCGTCAACAACTAAACCGGTCTTATCTTTAATCTCTTCTTCTAATCCCTGCTCTTTTAAATCATCACATATTGAAGCTGTTCTTCTATCCTGCCATACAATTGCATTATGGATAGGTTTGCCAGTTTCTGCATCCCATACAACAGTAGTTTCACGCTGATTTGTAATTCCGATTGCAGCAATTTGAGTAGGTTTGATATCTTTAGTACCCATAGCATCTGCAATAACAGCTAATGTTGTACCCCAAATTTCATCAGGATCATGTTCTACCCAGCCTGGTTTTGGAAAATGCTGAGTGAACTCTTTTTGAGCTGAACTTACGATAGCTCCATCATTATTAAAAACTATTGCCCTAGAACTTGTAGTTCCCTGATCAATTGATAGAATATATTTTTCCATTTTATACCCTCCTGATTTAATATGTTAAATTTAATTTATTAAAATAAAATTTAAAATTAAAAATTATAGCAATTAAGCTGCTGCAAATAAAACAAAGCCTCCAATAATACCTCCAATAATAGCAAAAATCAATGTAGGTACCGACTTTTTGAAATCTCCACCAGTAATTATACCATGTGTCATAATACCAATAGAAGCTGCCCAAGCCATATCAATCCATGGTGCTCCTTGTCCCTGAATAATTAAAGGAGAGCCACCGTGATTTGCAAGCCAACTTGTTCCAACAATAAAACCACCCATTACTAGTCCACCAAAAATTCCTCTTTCTTCAACACCTTTTCCCCATACCATTAAAATTAAGAATGGAAAAAGCATCGCTCCGAAAACAGTACTAACTATATTTAAGATACCCATTTATTTTTTCCCCCTCTCATTATTCTTCAGCAATAGCGTTTTGAACTACAGCAGCAAAAGTACCGCCTAATACAGCACCAACAGCAACCCATAATAATGTAGGTAAAGCTGCACTAAGTGGTGCTCCACCAAATACACCCTGCATTGTTCCAGCAACAGCAATTGCAGTTGCCATATCAATAGAAACTGAACCTTCTGGATTATAAATAACTCCTACATAATGGTTAACAGTCCAAATAAAACCAACTATTAAGAGACCGCCTAGCCATCCACCAGCATCTCCTAAAGCTTGAGTTCCAGCTAAAATACCCCAAATATTAAATACAAAAACACCGGCAATTGCGCCACCAACCATCGTTCCTAATTGTCTTTTCATAAAATGTTTTCACCTCTCTCTTGTTTTTTGATACTAATTAATTAAGAAATATGATAATAAGTATTACGATCTACTCTCTACTCACCTCCTTTAAAAAAATTAATATTCATAATTTTAATATTATTATGAATTATAAAGCAACTAAAAAAACCTTATTAATAATATGATTTTTTGACATAATTATATCAATTTATTATTAATAAGGTTTTCTCATTTCTCCACCTAAACTATATTTAATTTTAGAACCAAGTAAATTATAACATTATAAATATTAATTGTCAAATAATTTTAAATATAATAAATAATTAAAATATAATTTGTTTAAGTTAATTTTTTTACAATATAATTATAAGTTGAATTATTCTGAATATTAGAGTAAAAAAATGGCTCCCCGAGCAAGACTCGAACTTGCGACAAGATGATTAACAGTCATCTGCTCTACCAACTGAGCTATCGGGGATTATAAAAAATTATCACTTCACTATGTTATATTTTAACATAAAAAATATAATATTTCCAGTATTATTTTCAATTTTTTGTTATTTTGATCAAAAAAAATAAAAAAAAGGACCGGCAGCGACCTACTCTCCCACATCGTTACCAATGCAGTACCATAGGCGCTGGAGGACTTAACTTTTGTGTTCGAGATGGGAACAAGTGTTGCCCCTCCGCAATTACCACCGGAAATATTCGATTTATTCTGCTCTTATCTCTTGATCTTTTCACTTTAAGAGTTAAGTTCACAGAATTTCTGTTCTAATTTCAGACCTTATTAATTGGTGATTGAAATTAAAACTGTAAATTCAAAGATACATATAGGAAATAATGATTAAGCCCTCGATCTATTAGTACCAGTTAGCTTAATGTATTACTACACTTACACCTCTGGCCTATCTACCTTATCATCTTTAAGGGATCTTACCTTCTTAACAAAGTGAGATACCTAATCTTGAAGTCTGTTTCACGCTTAGATGCTTTCAGCGCTTATCTTTTCCACACTTAGCTACTCAGCTATGCTCCTGGTGGAACAACTGATTCACCATCGGTGTGTCCATCCCGGTCCTCTCGTACTGGGGACAGCTCTTCTCAAGTATCTTTCGCCTGCGACGGATAGGGACCGAACTGTCTCACGACGTTCTGAACCCAGCTCGCGTACCGCTTTAAT